>JBIKTK010000009.1:0-10764 GCA_044348125.1 Flavobacteriales bacterium
CACAATCTTCCCGCTCTGCGTCCCCGGGTCCAATTTGATCTTTGCCTTCCCCTTGACCAGCGGCACCTCCGCCTCCGCTCCCAGCGCGGCATCGACGAAGTTCACATACAAATCGAAGTGCAGGTTCTGGCCATTGCGTTGCAGCTGCGCGTGCGGAACCTCCTCGATGATGACCTGCAAATCGCCCGGAACCCCATCCATGGGGGCATCGTTGCCCTCGCCGGCCACATTCAACTGCATCCCGTCTTCCACACCTGCAGGCACCCGAATGGGAACCACCACCTCTTGGCGCACAAGGCCCCACTCGTCGGAGCCCGCAGGGCGCTTGGTGAGCCGCTGTCCGCTGCCCTGGCAGGCATTGCAGGTTGCGGCTGTTTGCATTTGGCCTAAAATCGTGTTCGTCACCCGCCGCACCTGGCCCGTGCCCCCACAAGTCTGGCATTCGGAAAACTCCGCACCCTCCGCACGGACCAAACGGAACAACTTCACACGCTTCTCCACACCCTCTGCAATCTCCTCCAGGGTCAACTTGACCTTGATGCGAAGGTTCGAGCCCTTGAGTCGCCGCTTCCGCCCGCCTCCGCCGGCCGCCCCCCCGCCAAATCCACCGCCGAACATGTCCCCGAACTGCGAGAAAATGTCCTCCATGTTCATGCCCCCGAAGCCCGCGCCGCCCCCAGCAGCGCCCCGCACGCCGTCGTGACCGAACCGATCATATTGGGCGCGCTTGGTGCTGTCACTGAGCACCTCATACGCCTCTGCTGCTTCTTTGAACTTCTCCTCCGCTGCCTTGTCCCCCGGATTTTTGTCCGGGTGGAACTTCAAGGCCAATTTCCGATAAGCCTTCTTGATTTCCCCTTCGTCCGCCTTCCGGTCGACCCCCAGTATCTCGTAATAATCGCGCTTTGCCATGAGGTATTATTGGCCGACCACCACTTGGGAAAAACGAACCACCTTGCCCCGCATCCGATAGCCGGGCACCAGCACCTCCACCACCTTCCCGGCAAACTCCGGATGGGGGACCAAGGTGATGGCTTCGTGGATGTCGGTATCAAAAACATCCCCTGCCGAGGTGGCAATGGGCTCAAGTCCTGCCCGCGTGAGCGACTGTTGCAATTTGTTGTGAATCAACTGCTGCCCTTCCAAAAAGACCGAAACATCTTGCAAAGCGCCGGTGTCCTGCGAGAGCGCTCGATCCAAGTCATCCAGGACGGGCAGCAGCGCCACAGCCACCTCCTGTGCACCCTGGGCAGCCCGCTCCAAAGCCTCCCGGGCTTGGCGCTTGCGGTAGTTGTCGAATTCGGCGTACAAACGCAAATACCGGTCTTCCCAGTCGATGGCGGGTGCCGATTCGGTCGCAGCCTCAAGCGCCTCCGCCACAGGCTCCGTGGCCTCCGTGGCCTCGGTTTCGTTCACTTCAGGATCGGTATCGGGGTGGGGAAATGAATGCATGGGTTCCGTTTTCGCATGGCTGTACAAAGCGCCTGCCACGTGGGGCAAGCACCCTTCCTTGCGACATCCTGTCAGTTGGTTGGATGGGGGACGTCAGAGTTTGGCCACAAAGCGGTCAATCTGTCGGTGCAAATCCAATCCCCGCAAATTCTTCGCCACAATCACCCCCTTCTCGTCGATGAGAAAGCTCATGGGAATGGAACTCACGCCGTACAAGGCCGCCGCCTCACAATCCCAGCGCTTCAAGTCGGAAACATGCCACTTCCACGACAATCCATCCTGCTTGATGGCATCTTGCCAACGCGCTACGTCGCTGTCCAAGGACACACTGTACACTTCGAAGCCAGTGGCTGTTTTGAATGTGGCTTTTTTGTACTTGTTGTAGGCCTCCACTACGTTGGGGTTTTCCCGGCGGCATGGTCCACACCAGGATGCCCAGAAATCCACCAGGACCACTTTGCCACGCAACTCACTCAGGCGCAT
Organism: Flavobacteriales bacterium; assembly: GCA_044348125.1. GTDB lineage: Bacteria > Bacteroidota > Bacteroidia > Flavobacteriales_D > Sanyastnellaceae > CAMCYM01. Next base: position 1,936 of record JBIKTK010000009.1, read on the forward strand.
CACTTTGCCAGATGGATTGGAGAGGGCAATCTCGGGAGCGGTATCGCCGACGTTCGTCCCCACCTTCCCTGTCGGAACCAAAGGACCCGATTGTTCCCATGCCGCAGAATTGCCCGCGGTCGCCTCAGTACCCTGAGCCTCCCAACCCCACCAGCCCAGCGCCGCCGTGGCCGCCAAGGCACAAGTCACCCATGCGAATTTCATCATGGCCTGAAAGATACGAAATCAGGAGACGCGTTCGATGTGGGCCCCCACCGACTTGAGCCGCTGTTCGATGTCTTGGTAACCCCGGTCGATCTGGTGGATGTTGTGGATGACCGATTGCCCCTCCGCAGACAAGGCCGCGATGAGCAAGGAAACCCCGGCACGGATGTCGGGAGAGGTCATTTGTACGCCGCGCAAGGGGCTCTTCCGGTCCAGCCCGATGACCGTGGCACGGTGGGGATCACAGAGAATGATCTGGGCCCCCATGTCGATGAGCTTGTCCACAAAAAACAACCGGCTCTCAAACATCTTCTGGTGAATCAACACGCTGCCGCGAGCCTGGGTTGCCGTCACCAACACGATTGACAACAAGTCCGGGGTAAATCCAGGCCAGGGAGCGTCAGACACCGTGAGAATCGAACCATCGATGAACGTATCGATTTCATAATGTTCCTGGGCGGGAATGAACAGGTCGTCTCCGCGAAGTTCCATCCGAATCCCCAGCCGTTCAAAAGTCCTGGGGATGATGCCCAGATGCGGGTAACCCACGTCTTGGATGGTGATTTCGCTCCGCGTCATGGCGGCCAAACCGATGAAACTCCCAATCTCAATCATGTCCGGCAAGCAACGGTGTTCCGTTCCGCCCAACTGGGATACCCCCTCAATGATCAACATGTTGGAACCAATTCCGGAGATGTTGCCCCCCATGCGGTTGATCATGTGACACAGCTGCTGGAGGTAAGGCTCACAAGCCGCATTGTAAAGCGTCGTCGTCCCCTCAGCCAGCGCCGCAGCCATGACCAAATTCGCGGTTCCAGTGACCGAGGCTTCGTCCAACAACATGTACGTCCCCCGCAATCCCCCCGGTGCCGAGGCCCGGAAAAAACCCGTCTGTGCCTCGTAATCAAACTGGGCACCCAAGGCCTCAAATCCCAAGAAGTGCGTATCCAACCGACGCCGGCCGATCTTGTCTCCACCGGGGCGCGGAATGGCCCCTACCCCAAACCTCGCCAACATCGGACCGAGCACCATGATCGATCCCCGCAAAGCACTTCCCTTCGTCCGGAAAGCCTCGCTCTGCAGGAAGTCCAGGTCCACATCATCCGCCTGGAACACCCAGGTTCCTGGGCCCTTTCGCTGGGTTTTTACCCCCATTTCTGCCAGCAAGTCAATCAACTTGTTGACATCCACGATGTCCGGCAAGTTGGAGATGGTCACCGGCTCAGCCGTGAGCAACACCGCACACAGGATCTGCAGCGCTTCGTTTTTGGCACCTTGGGGCACCAGCGTTCCGCGCAAGGCGTGACCGCCTTCGATCAAAAAACTCGACATGGCTGGATGGGAATCAGGGTTGAAAAATTCAGCGGTTCTTCTTCTTTCCGGAGCGTTGTCGCTCCAATGCATCGCTCGTTTTGCGCATGGTGCGCAGGATTTCTGCCGTTTGGGCCAGCTCGGTCCCTTCCGGCAACTGCAGCGCCCCTCCCGACAATTCATGCAACTGCTGGGCGATGAAGGCATCCTCCACTGTGGGCCGGTTCCAAGTCAGGAAATGCCGCTTCAACAAGTTCGCAATAGACAACACCAGGGCATCCTTTTCGGGTCCAGGTTCATGAGCGCGAGCTTGCTCCACCAGCTTCCGCGTCAACGCGCCATAATGCCCCAGCCGAGAAGTCTCCCCCGGATACTGCAGACGCGCCGGCGCCTCCAAACGGCTGTCCCGGGTGGGCAAAGGGAATGGACTGTCCACATCCAGCGCATAGCCCGAAATCACCGCCAAATGCCCCCAAAGCCGCTTCTTCACCTCCTCAGGTGTCCCCTCCTGAGGAGCCACCGATCCCATGATGCTCACGATGGCCTCTGCACACCGCGTGCGCTCCTCCCGGTCCGCGAGTCCCAGAGCATGCGCAACCATGAGGTGCACCGCCCGACCATACTCTGGAATCGCCAGCTCCTCCCGAACGCTGTTGTAGGTCAAATCCGACATGCCGCGAAGGTACATCACTCCCCTGACAAGCAAAAACCCCTCCCCTCTTCCTCGGCCAACCGCACCCGCAAATCTCCCCAACACCCCAAAAACCGCTGCTCCCAAACCGCCGGGGCCACATGTGCCTCCCACACCTCCCACATTTCCTCCAGATTGGACGCCACCCCCATCCGCACCGAAACCCGCCGATCCATGGCCCGGCACACGCCCCGCATGACCTCCCGGTCCGCGTATCCCCGCAACCAATCCTGCTCCACCATGGCATCCAAAAACCCCCGGCTCCGTTCGGGCATGCGGTGCCTTTGCGCCAACAAAACCCCGTGCGCCTCCTCCACAAAGGCATGCAATCCGCCCGGAAAACCTGTCACCCGATCGAAATCCTTCGCCAAGAAATGGTCGTGCATCAAATCCAGCGCCACCCCCGACCACCGTCCCAAACGGGGCCGCAAATCCGCCCGCGTCGCCTGCGCTGCTGGGTGCGCATCTGCCAGCGCATCGATGCGCCGGTGCAACCTGATTCCCTCCTGCACCCGCTCAGGGTACGACCGCCACGCCGAACCCTTCACCGCATCGCCCACAAAATTGCCCAGGGCCCGTTCCGGCTCCAGCCCGCCCAACACCAAGTGCGCCAAATAATTCACCCTTCAAATATCCCGCAACACCACCGCTTTTCCACCCCGGCCGCGGCCCGACATCAAAATTTTTTAGGCCAAATTTGGGTCGCAAAACGCGATTGCGTACTTTTGCCTCCCGTTTGAACGAAACGGCGCTGCGAGAATAGCTCAGTTGGTAGAGCACAACCTTGCCAAGGTTGGGGTCGCGAGTTCGAGTCTCGTTTCTCGCTCACAAAAAAAGCCCTCCGGAAATCCGGAGGGCTTTTTTTTGCGCCAAGCCGCGGCTGCGCCGCTTGAGACAGCGCGGCTACGCCGCGCTGGAGACAGGAGATATCGCGCTTCGCGCGGAAATGCCGCGGCAGCGCCGCGGGAAAAAGCTCCGCGGCGCAGGAGATGGGAGATGCCGCGGCGGTGCCGCGGAGACAAGAAATGCAGCGGCCCTCGCTTCGCTAGGGCCCCTCAGGCCTGCGGCCTGATGACATAGTCAAATGGTCAAATGATCCACAATCCTACGCTTCAATCCTGCACACAACGGACAGAAAAGCCATCTTGAACGGGCCAGTCGTTGCGGCTGACATTGGTACTTCCATCCCACAAGTCGCGGCCCCAAGCCTCCGACCCGGAGGAAGATGCACTCCACCAGTAGCCACGGTCTCCGTACAGGCCGAGGCCACCATCGGAGCTTTGGCGGTAGCCACCGGGCAAGCCCGAAAATCCGCTGCTGTTGTCTCCGCCCCACGAAGAAGTTCTCATCTTTACACCTGCAACCGACGGACCACCGAGCTGCGTTTCCAGCGCCGTCCAATCTGCGTCCGTCGGCACATGCCAGCCTGTCGGACACAAGCCCGCCGCATTATTCACTGCATACCAGTTATACAACCGTCCATAGATCGCAAGGTTCGCCAACTCGTTTGAACCACCTTGATCATGTACCGCATAGGCACCGGTGGTTGTCGCCATCCACTGGCTGGCATTCAAACCCCCCGGAATAACGGTCCCGTCACGGTAATTGTCATTCTGTAGGTTTTCCGCAAACCAGCATTGCGATCCGATTTGGACCGTTGTGTAGTTGTGGACATCATAGCTGACCGTCGATGTTCCGCAAGTGAATGCCGGTACTGATAACGCCGCTTGGATGGCCGCGATGACCACCATCATCGAATCCAGGTCGTCCCGCAAATCTGCAATCGAATCGAGCAGTACCTGCTCGCGCGCTGGTGAGTAGTAGCGGTTGGTGGCGGTTTCTACCACATCGTCGGTGTTGTGGTTGGCCAAACTGTTCACCTGCCCATCGATGACCTGATTCACCTCCAACTGCTCGACCCACAGCTGATTGGGTACAACCACCTCACCCTTTAGGGCCATGGAGTCGGCGTACAGAACCATGTGGCCATCGGCAACCGTTTCGGTCATCTCGATGCCCGCGTTGACGGCGCCGCCCACGGCGATGCTCACATGGTCCACTCCGTAAAGGCTCAAAAGGTTCGAGGTGCCGTCTGTCACTGCTGGCAGGTGCTGCATGATGGCGGTATGGGCCACAGCGAAGTTGTCCGTCATGAAAACGTGCTCTTGGCCGCCGAAAATGGGGTGAAACTCATTGGCTTCATCCGGGTCGATTTGTTGGAAGTAGGTGCGGTTGACCGGCACATACATGGAGTCAGCATAGACAATCATGATGTCGCTTCGGTCGTGCATCTCAATGCCCACATCGTCATCGTCCACCCCCACGCTCAGGCGCATGCCATCCTCGTTGAAGAGGTGGGTGAAGTTGTCGCTGTGCACGATGCTCGGATCTTGCAACCACAGGAAGGGATTCGTTCCGCCGGTCTCTGTCATGACCAGGAAGTCCGCATCGCCAGTGGCATCCACACCTACAAATACGGAGTCATCGGCATCTACAATGAAGCGGTCATTGGTGTAGATGTACAGGTCGTCTCCAGCGTCCAGGATGATGTCCGCAGACACATCGAGCTTGAAATCCTCGGAAGAGAATAGGGTCAAGTCGGTACTGGGATTGTTGCGGACTGAATCCACGTAAAGGTTCTGGTTGATGGTGACGTTTTGGTTGACAGTCAAACCGCCCGCAATGGAAGCGTCTTTGAGCAAGACCAGGCTGTCCGCTGACAAAGTGCCCGCCGCCGTCAGGTCCTCTAGCCCCAGAGCGTCAAATCCAAAGAAGTCCACATTGCGGCCAGGCGTGGCACCGTTGTTCAAGGCGCTGGCCCAGCTGATGTTGCTGATGGAGGCATTGAGCAGGTTTACCTTATAAAACAAGCTGTCTAAATCCGACTGCAAAAACTGGGGGTCGATTTTCAGGTAGACCTTGGAGCCGTTTTGTTCTTGGGTCACGGCAGTGGATTGCGCCCATGCTTCGCTGGCCACAACACACGCAAAGAGACAAACCAATCCGAGGGCGGATTTGAAAGTGAAAGCAACAAGCCTTTTCATCAGTTCGGGGGTTCAAGATTCGGACAAGTCGAAGGGAAAATCGGACGAATGTAATGCATATGTAGACAAGGGTCGAAAAAAACGCCCCCAAAACCCCAAGAAGATATCAACGTATGCTCCCAAGTGGGTCGAGGTGCCAGTGGATGGGCGGGAGACCATGCTGAGACAGCCAGGCATTGGTTTGGCCGAAGGGACGGGAGCCGAAAAAGCCGCGGTAAGCGGACAGCGGACTGGGGTGCGGGGCCTGCAAAACCAGGTGCTCGGGGCGGTGGATGTGGTGGGGCAGGCCGCTTGCTTGCTGGCCCCAGAGCAGGAACACGCGGGGGCCGGGCAGGCCGCACAGGCCCGCGAAAATCGGGTCGGTCAGGGCTTCCCAGCCGATGCCGCGGCTGCGCCTCGCCGGAGATAGGAGATAGGAGATGGGAGATGGGAGATAGGAAATGGGACATGGGGGCAGCAACTCCAAACTCAAACTCCAAACTCAAACTATCTTCGCCCCATGCAAGCCAAGATTACAACGCAACACGGCGATTTGACCGTGGCGTTTTTTGAAGAGGACGCCCCGAAGACGGTGGCGAATTTTGTGGATTTGGCCCGCAAGGGCTTCTACAACGGGCTCAAGTTCCACCGGGTCATTCCAGGCTTTGTGGTGCAGGGCGGCTGCCCCCAGGGGACAGGAACGGGAGGTCCGGGATACAAGATTGACTGCGAACTGACGGGTGGAAACCAAATCCACGACCGCGGGGTGCTGTCGATGGCGCACGCTGGCCGGAATACGGGGGGATCCCAGTTTTTCTTGGTGTTGGACCGCGCGAGTACATCGCATTTGGACCGGAACCACACCTGCTTCGGCAAGGTGGTTTCTGGAATCGAACACCTAGAAGCCATCCGCCAGGGGGATGCCTTTTCGGTCGAAATCATCGACTGAGGTACGAAAGGAAACAAATGAAAAAAGGGGCTGTCTCGTCGAGACGCCCCTTTTTTGTAGCGGGTGAGCCACAAATTTCTAACTTCCTTGAAGGGTATGAAATGGTGGTTGAGTTGTGGTTGTTTATGAATCGTCAAGAAGTTTAAACCATGGCATCTTTGAGAAAACACCTGCTTGAAATTTGAAAAACCATGTTTTAAGGTTCCATATTTCGTATACATCAATCCTTATTTTGTGTTCTTCTGTTACTTGCCTTCAAAGCTAAATTTGTCAAAAAAAAGAAAATGAAGAAAACGATTTTAATTACAGGCTCTAGTAGTGGTATTGGCAAGGACACGGCAAAATATTTTCAGTCAAAAGGATGGAATGTTATTGCGACAATGAGGAGTCCAGAAAATGAGAAAGAGCTATCTTCTTTGGCAAATGTACAGGTTGTAAAATTGGATGTATTAGATCTTGATTCAATTGATACGGCAATAGCAAAAGGAATTCAACACTTTGGAAGAATAGATGTTTTGGTCAACAATGCTGGTTATGGGGCTTATGGGCCTATTGAATCTTTTCCAAGGGAGAAAATCCTTCGTCAGTTTAATACGAATGTAATTGGCTTAATGGATGTCACTCGTGCCATACTCCCACATTTTCGGCAAAACAAAAGCGGTATCGTTATTAATATTTCATCAATGGGTGGTAAAATGACTTTCCCATTGGGTTCATTGTATCACGGGACAAAGTTTGCGGTTGAGGGTATTTCGGAATCAATGCGCTATGAAATGGAACAGATAGGTTGTAAAGTTAAAATCATTGAACCTGGATCAATCGCAACAGATTTTGCAGGTCGATCGTTTGACTTCAATCACGATGAAAACCTCAAAGAATATCAACCGATTGTTACAAAAATATTGACGGTTTTCCCAACTATGGTTAAAAGCGCTTCACCAGTAAACATTGTTTCGAAAGTGATTTTTGAGGCAGCTACCGATGGGAAAAGCAAGTTAAGATACATGGCAGGAAAGGATGCCAAGATGTTTAATTTCATGAGTAAGGTTTTTGGCTATAACTTTATTGTTTTCATGAATAAAAAGTTTTTCAAATTGTAAGGCATGAGTCAATTCATTCATTTAAAATCCATTGCTGATTTATCACGTCTTTTAAATAAAAGTGACTTTCATCCTTTGGTTGCAGTTGTAGATTTTAGCAACACCACGGATCACATCGAAGAGGAAACACGAATCACAACTGATTTTTATTCAGTGATGTTTAAGAATTATTGTAAAAGCGCCCTTACTTATGGTCGAAAATCGATTGATTTTGATGAAGGGAGTTTGATTTGTATGGCACCAAATCAAGTGATTACCATTGACAATGAAATTGAGCCCCGAGATAATCCAATGGGTTGGGGCTTGTTTTTTCATCCTGATTTGATGCGAAATACTTCACTTAATTCCAAAATGAAGGACTATTCTTTCTTTTCATATGAGATGGCAGAAGCGCTTCATTTATCTGAAAAAGAAAAGCAGTTGCTTTACGATTGCATTGTAAAAATTCAGTCGGAAGTTAAAGAAAACATCGATGATTATAGTCAGACGATCATTGTTTCAACCATTGAACTTTTATTAAATTATTGCAATCGCTTTTATGGAAGACAGTTCATTACCCGCAAAGCCACAAATAGAGATGTGTTAGAGAAAGTAGAGACGATATTGAGACAGTATTTTTCTACAGAAACACCCCTTAATGGTTTGCCTACGGTGAAATATCTTGCAGAAACTGTTCATTTGTCTCCAGGCTACCTTGGTGATTTACTCAAAAAAGAAACTGGCATGAATGCTCAGGAGCACATTCATCATGTTGTAATTGAGCATGCCAAAAACACATTATTAAATACAGACCAGTCGGTTAGTGAGATTGCCTTTGATTTAGGTTTTGAATACCCACAGTATTTCAGTCGATTGTTTAAACAGAAAACAGGAACAACTCCGTTGAAATTTAGGAATTCGAATTGAGCTTAAAGAAGCAGTTTAAGAAATGCAAAAACCCGAGCCTAATGACTCGGGTTTCTTAGTAGCGGGAAAGGATCAAATTTCTAACTTCCTCGAAGGGTATGAAAAGGTTATTGATCTCTATAAATACATGAACAGGTCACTGAACTAACTCGGGGTGTTTTCATTCTTCTCAGCAAAGTTGTTGAAGCAGTTAACGGTTCGCTGTTTTTCTATTGTAATAGTTGTTTAAAAAGCCGTCTGCAATTTGAGATACTATTGAATGGTTTGAACTCCATGAATGATATACTTCGTCCGCCCATTTTTTTATTTGTTCAATACATTCGACTGATGTTGTCGCCTTCGTTAGGTCTTTTGCAGTTATTTTCCCTCTGTCTAATGGTTTTGGAACCGCAAGAAATTCATTCGGTCTATTTTGTTTATAAACGTTCAAATAGTTGCTTAGCAACGGAGATTTTTTGTAGTCCCAGGTTTGCTTTTTATCAAGTATCAAATTCAACCTGGTCAGATGGAAATGATTGCTCCACCGTCCGTGAATTTCTGGATGTTGCAAAGCATGAGCATCAACACTTAAAAATCTTGAAATGTGATGTTCAGAATTATTAAAATCCAAAAACTGGAGCCCATTGTTGTAATTGTCCATACACT
>JBIKTK010000010.1:0-10751 GCA_044348125.1 Flavobacteriales bacterium
GGGCGGGCCGAAGGAATGGGGAGGGGCGAGGCGCCCCCGCCGCCGGGAGGGTCGCCCCCGCCGCCGGGAGGGGCTGGGGGGGACCCGGGGGAGGGGGTGTGGAACCTGGTGCCGTCGTTGCCCGAGGCGTTGCCCGATTGGACGGCGCCCCCCGGTTGGGAGGGCGGGTCTGCCCCCGACCCCGATCCCGATCGGCACGCCCTGGACCGGGAATGGACCCTGCCCGTCCCGCCCGTCCATGTGGAATCGGGGTCCATTCCCGGTTGGGACGACTCCGCCCCGCCCGCAGTCGATGGCCCCGCCCCCGTCGATTTCGGCGGGGCGGATGGCGGCCTGGACGAGGCCGGTTCCCACCCGGACCTGGCCCACTGGGGCACCCTGCCCGACCATGTCCAACCCGCCCACTGGCCCGCCGATGACGACTCCGCCATCGGCTTCCCCGGCATTGACCCCGGCGCTGACCTCCTGTCCGCGCTCCGCACCGACGCCCCCCGCCGGCACCTCCTCGAGAAGGACCTCGTTCGCCTCCTGCTCAACTACGGCGGCCACCCCGTCGATGCCCAGGTGGCCAACGAGGAAGGCACCCCGGAGCCCATCCGCGTCCCCTTCGCCGAGTGGGTGCTTCACCACCTCCACGCCGAGGGCATCGCCATCCTGCACCGGGAATGCCAACGCATCATCGAATTTGCCTCCACCGCCCTCGAGCGTGGCGAAGTTCCCCAGCTCGAAGCCCTCCTCCGCATTCCCGATGCCGCCCTCCAGGCCGTGGTGGCCGACGCCCTGATGGTCCAGCACGTCGTCAGCGAAAATTGGGCCACCAAGCACCAGATCTACCCCGAGCTGGAATCCGACCGCTTGGAGAAGGCACTGGCGGACGCCTTGCACCACCTGCGGCTCGACGATTTGCACCGGCAGATGCGCGTGGTGTATGATGTTTTGGAGAATTTGGCCTTCCTGCCAGAACACGAGCAAGAGGACATCCTGAAGGAACGCATGCTGGAATTGATGGCCCTAGACAGGCTCAAAGTGGAACTCGCGCGCTACTTTGGAACCACCATCTTGCCCGAACCCTGACCCTGACTCGAGCCCCGACCCCGACCCCGCACCCCGCCACCGCACCCCGACCCCGACCCCGCACCTGACCCCGAACCCTGACCCCGCACCCTGATGACCCTGCTGTTTACCCTGTCCGAATTCAAGACCTTCCTGGAACTCAAAATCCAGCTGGGTTCCTACACCCTTTCGGTTCTGGACGGTCTCGTCTTGCTCGCAGTGCTTTTTGCCACGCAGCTGGTCCTGTGGGTGTTCATCCGACTGTTGAACCGATGGATGAAGAAACGGGAAGTGGAACTTGGGAAACGGTTCACCATCAAGCGGTTGATGCGGACTCTGGTCTACATCATCGGTTGGGTCATTGCCCTGCAGACCATCGGCATCGACCTCACCATTCTGCTTACGGGTTCTGCTGCGTTGTTGGTGGGGGTGGGCATCGGATTGCAGGGGTTCTTCAACGACGTGATCAGTGGCTTCGTGATGTTGTTCGAGGGCGGCCTCCGCGTGGGGGATACCGTGGATGTGGAGGGCGGCGTGGCCCGGGTAGAGCGCATCGACTTGCGTTCCACGCGGGTGGTGAACCGGCGCGGGGAGTTGCTCATTTTGCCCAATGGCCAGGTGTTGGGCCAAACCGTCAAAAATCTTTCCCAGGGACTGGAGCACACCCGCGTAGATGTCGGCATCCAGGTGGCCTACGGCTCGGATGTGGCCCAAGTGGAAGCCTTGCTGCTCCAGGCGGCCGCCGAGGTTCCCGGGGTGGCACAACACCAAGAAACCCGGGTGCTGTTGCGTGATTTTGCAGACAACGGTCTGCGATTTGAGCTGCGCTTCTGGACAGAAGACGCTTGGCTTCGGGACATCACGGCGGCAGAGGTTCGCGTGGTCATCGAGCGGAAGCTCCGCGAGGCCGGGGTGGTTATTCCGTTTCCTCAGCGCGTTTTGCACTGGGCTTCACCGCCAGCAAGTGCAAGTTGAGCTTGACGGCATCGGGCGTTGAACGGAGTTCCTGCCAAGTATTCCGCACCCACTGGAAGGCGATGTCGAGGGTGCCCCAGCGGGCCAACTGCGGCTTCAGGTGGCCCAGGTTGAATCCCACCGCCTCCAGGGTGCCGCCCGGCTGCGCCGGTGCTTGCAAAAGGAGTTTCAGGTGCTTGCCATCGGCTCCCACCGTTCTCGCCGCGCGTGCAGTTTGTACACCACGGGCCACAAAAACGGGAGGGGGGTTCCCTGGGCCGAAGGGTTCGAGTTGTTGCAGGGCAAAGAAGTTCTCGGTGGTCAGGTCCTCCAGCAGGACCTCGAGGTGGTAACGAATTTGGGGCTGGGGCATGCAACCGGCCAATTGGGTCCGAACCGCGGACTCGATGCGGGCGCGGAAGGCCGGTAGGTCTTGTTTCCGCAGTTGTAGCCCGGCCGCCATGGGATGGCCACCAAACTGTGTCAGCAGGTCCGCGCACTCGCCCAAGGCCTGGTGAATGTCCACACCATCCACCGATCGGGCGCTGCCGATGAGCATACCCTCCTCCTCTGAGAGCACGATGGACGGCCGGTAGCGATGTTCGACGAGCCGGCTGGCCACGATGCCCACCACGCCCCGGTGCCATTCCTTGCCCCAAACGAGGTTGCAGTAGGCGTTCGGGTCCCCCAGTTCGAGCGAGTCAATGGCTTTTCGCGTGGTGGATTCATCTACGGTGCGTCGGGCCCGGTTGAGCTCTTCGAGCGTCTTGGCGCACTCGTGGGCATCCTGCTCGCATTCTTCGAGCAGCAGGTCGACCGCTACCTGGGCGTGCCCCATTCGGCCGGCCGCGTTGATGCGGGGTCCCAAGGTGAAACTGATGTCCCGGATGGTGGAAGGCGGTTCTTGGATGTCCGCTGCGAACAACATGGCCCGGATGCCTGGACGATTCAAGTCGCGCAGCCGCTGCATCCCCAGGTGCGCCATGACCCGATTTTCCCCCATGAGTTCGACCAAATCCGCTCCAATGCTCACCGCGACCAAGTCCAATTCGTGAAAGATTTGGTCTGGCGGAAACTCCATCTTCCCCGCCAGGGCTTGCAGCAGCTTGAAGGCCACCCCGCAGCCGCTCAATTCCTTGAAGGGGTAGAGGCAGTCAGAGCGCTTGGGATTCAGGATGGCGTAGGCGTTGGGGAGTTTCGCTTCGGGCAGGTGGTGGTCGCAGACAATGACGTCGATGAGCATCTTGCGGGCCAAATCGAGCGGATCAAAGTCCTTCGTCCCGCAGTCTAGGGTGATCATCAAGGTGCAACCCTTCGCCCCGGCGTAGGCGATGCCCTCCGAACTGACGCCGTAACCCTCGCTGTAACGGTGGGGGACATAGGTCAGGACTTCTTCTTTGAGTCCGATGCCTTTTAAAAAACCAGCGACAAGGGCCACCGACGTGGTGCCATCCACGTCGTAATCCCCGTACACCAGCACCTTCTCGTGTTGCATGACGGCACGGTGCAATCGTTCCGCAGCCTTGTCCATGTCCCGCATCCGATAGGGATCGTGCATCTGCTCGGGAGCTGGATGCAGAAATTCGCGGGCCAAATCCGCCGTCACCACGCCCCGCTGGGCCAGCAGCCATGCAACCATGTACGACAGCCCAGCGTCCTTCTGCAGACGTGAGACGGTCATCAGGTCGGGCTGGGGTTCAGCAATCCAAGGGGTTGTTTCCATGAGCGGCAGGTGGCAAAGTTCGGGATTTTTCTCGGCTCGTCTCACTTCACCTTATCTTGGTACCGGTCTATCTCCACTTCGAATGAATTCTACCCTTCCATTTGCCGGTCTTTCGGGCCGGGGCAAGCACCTGGTTTGGAGCTTCTTGGCTGCTTTCGTGCTCACCGCAGGTGTCGGCTGTCTGAACGACGACAACAAGATTCCAGAGAATTGCTACGATGGCATCCTGAACAACAACGAGGAACTGATCGACTGCGGAGGCCCGATTTGTCCGGCATGCGACCCCTGCGAGAATGGTCAATATGACCCGTTGTTGGGAGAACAGTGGGTCGATTGTGGTGGGGAATGTGAGCCCTGCGACCCCGCGTTCAATGGACAGTTGGATCCGGGTGAGACGGGCATCGATTGCGGGGGTACGACGGGCGTTGCTTGTGGTGAGCTCTGTGGGGATGGCCTGCTCAATGGCCTCGAAGAAGGGGTGGATTGCGGAGGTCCGGATTGCGATGCTTGCCCGAGCTGCGTGGACGACCTCATGAACGGGGAGGAAATCGGCATCGACTGCGGTGGACCCAACTGTGACCCATGTTCAACGGACGGCGATTGCACGAACGGGTTGCTGGACGGCGATGAGTTGTACATCGACTGCGGGGGTTCCACCTGCCCCGAATGTGCGTCGATTTTGACCTGGAAAGCGAATGGCCAGACCATCGTTGCCGACTTTGAAGCGACGGCGGAGATCGACCCTTCCGGCACCATCACCATCGGTGGGCTGTCGGTTACGACCCAGGGCATCGCCCTGGCCTTGCCGGAGCCGCCCGTGGTGGGCTGGAACAACGGTTCGGTGGTGAGTTTGTCGCCTGCCACCGCCCCGCTGGGTGTGGGGGCGTACCAGGCCATCGGAGGCATACAATTCACCACGGCAAATGGCGGTGCAGTGAACGTCACGGTGAGCTACGTGCTTCCGGAGGCCGGCGGCATCGTCGTGGGAACCTTCAACGGCACGATGCTCAACGATGAGGGCAACAGCGTGACGATTTCCCAAGGATCGTTCACCCTCCCCATCCAGTAACCAGGAACCCGCAGGGACAGCGTTTCGTTTCGGAACGCTTGAATGGCCTCAGTCCCGCAGGATGTCGAACAGGGCGTCCAAGTCCGGGGCCAGAACGATTTCGATACGCCGGTTGCGGGCCTTGTCTGCCGCATCGACGGGATGGTATTCGCTCCGTCCCGATGCGGTGAGCACTTCGGGGGCGACCTTCCCATCTCGGGTCAGGATTTCCACCACCGCCGTGGCGCGCAAGACACTGAGTTCCCAGTTGTTGCGTGGAATGGTCGCTGAACGAAGGGCATCCGTGTCGGTGTGTCCCTCGACAATCACTTCCAGGTCCTTGGATTGTGCAATGACGGAGGCCAAATCCAACAAAGCCTCTTTCCCTTCTGGATTCACCACCGTGCTGCCAGACGGGAACAACAACTTCGCCTCCAGGCTCACATAAACCTTGCCGTCGCGCTGTTCCACGGTCAGCCCCTTGTCCGCAAATCCGAGCAAGGCCTGCGCCACGCGGCTGCGCAGCAGATTGGCGGCCTCTTCTCGGGCCGCGAGTGCTGACTCCAGTTCCTGGACCCTTTGGGACCGTTCGGCCAACTCCGCGCTGCGTTGGCGAAGTCCGTTGTCCAGGACCTTCAGGGAATCCTCTTGCATTTGGAGCTCGGTCCGGATGCGTGCCATGTCGGTGAGCAGGGCCCGGTTCTCCGCGTTGATGGCTGCCATCCGTGCAGAGCTCTGTTCGTTCAGCACCTCATTGAGTTGCTGGAGCTTTTTGATCTCGCCTTGCGCTTCTGCCAGTGCCCGGCCCTTGCTGCTCGTGTCTGCAGCGAGGGTCGTTCGGTCGGTTTCCAAGACCTCTATGCGGCCCTTCATTTCGCGCTGGGCGATTTCTGCCTCCTGCGCAGATTGTTCCCAAGCAGCGTTCTGGGTTTGGGCCTGCTCGAGTTGCGTTTGAAGTTGGGCGTGTTTCTTGGGAAGGATGCATCCGCCAAGAAGCAGGGTGCCGAGGACCGCGAAGGTGAAAGACCGTGTCATGAGATGCTCTGGTTTCAAACCCCTTAAGTTCCAAGGTGCACGCAGGCATTCCGCCCCCTAAGTCAAACTTTATAAACAATCAAGTGTTTATATGAACAATCTGACTTGGAATCACGGTAGAATTCACGTAAATTTCACTTGGATTTTTTGGTCAATCACAACCTATGGTCATGGTGGCAATGGTTCGCAAAGTGATGGGATGGGTGGATTCCCATCTTGCTTGGTTTCTGACCAATGGCAACAAGCGCCAGCGCATGCTGGACGAATTCTGATTGCCTTCTGGATTCTGACTGGGTTTCAGCTTTTGGCCGGACCCTCCCCGACATAGACACAGACGCTCTGGGGTTCTGAGAAGAACCGGAGGGATTCAATGCCACCTTCTCGTCCAGAACCGGAGTTTTTCACGCCACCGAAGGGCATTCGAAGGTCCCGTTCCAGCCAGCAATTGATCCAGGCGATGCCGGATTCGACGCCTGCGGCCATCCGGTGTGCCCTGCCCAGGTTTTCGGTCCAAATGGTGCACGCCAGGCCGTATTCTGTTGCGTTCGCCAGAGCCAAGGCCTCGGATTCGTCTCGAAACCGCTGCAGCGTAATGACCGGCCCAAAGATCTCCTCTTGGTTCACCGCGCATTGGGGGTCCAGACCTTCGATGATGGTGGGCGCGACAAAGTATCCTGCCGCGCATCGCTCCCCCTCTGGAACCACGGCTTCACCCCCGCACAAAATGGTGCCGCCCAATTGCCGGGCTTGTTCGATGTAGGAGAGAATTTTTGCTTGGTGGGCGGCGGAGGCCACTGCGCCCATCCGGGTCTCGGGTAGCGAGGGGTCGCCGATTTTCCAGGCGCGGGCCTTGGCGACAAGGGCGTCTCGAAACCGGTCGTACAGGGAGTCCTCGATGAGGATGCGCGAGGCACAGAGGCAGATTTGCCCTTGGTTCGCAAAGGCAGATTGCAGGGTGGTCTGCAAGGCGCGTTCGAAATCACAATCGGCGAACAGGATGCCCGGATTCTTGCCCCCCAGTTCCAAGCAGATTTTCTTCTGGGTTCCTGCCACCGCACGGGCGATGTGGGTACCGGTGGCGGTGCCGCCCGTGAAGGAGATGGCCTTGATGCGGGGATGCTGAACGATGGCCTCTCCGGCTTCGCCGCCCAATCCATGCACGATGTTGAAGACCCCGGGAGGAAAACCGGCCTCGGTGATCCATTGGGAGAGCAGGTAGGCGGACGCGGGCGTGACTTCGGAGGGTTTGGCCACCACACAATTCCCCATGGCCAGCGCAGGAGCCAGTTTCCAAGTGAACAAGTAAAGCGGCAAATTCCAGGGGGAGATGACCCCCACCACCCCGAGGGGCTTGCGGTGCACATAATGGATGTGGGTGGTGCCAGCGGTCACATGGCTCTCGGTGACGAAGTGCTGAACCGAAGTGGCAAAGAAGCGCAGGTTCTTTTCGGCGCGTGGGATGTCCACGTGACGGGCCACTTGCACCGGCTTCCCGTTGTCCCGGGACTCAGTGGCGACCAATTCGTCGAAGTGCCGGCGCACGGCATCGGCCAACCGCAGGATGCAAGCGCTTCGTTCGTCCACATGCAGGGCGGACCAAGTGGGGAAGGCAGCTTCTGCCGCAGCCACAGCTGCAGCCACATCCGCCGCATCCGATCGAGGAATGCGCCCGTAGGTCCTCCCGGTGGCTGGTTCGGTGTTGTCCAGCCAGCGTCCGTTGAGGGCGGGTTGATGTCGGTCGCCGATCCAGTTGAGGATGTCCATGGGGAGTGCCGTTGTGTTGTGGGATGGAAAACCTTTTGTATATTCGCGCTCGATTTTCCGCGAGGAAGCTCAAAGTTAATCACTCCCCGATGGTGTAATGGTAACACACCGGATTTTGGTTCCGTTTTTCCAGGTTCGAGTCCTGGTCGGGGAACAAAAACCCTTCCGATTTCCGGAGGGGTTTTTTGTGGGGTTGAGGTTCATTGGCACATTTTGGGGAACGGAACTTGGGCGGTGTCCATCTGTGGGCTAAATTCCTCGACAAAATCCTATCATCATGCGCTCAAATTCTGTTTCTCTGGGTTCCCTGCGGGGTGGTCTGTGGGTGGGTCTGTTGGCTTTGGGCTCGGCTTTGCCGGGTTGGTCACAAACGGTCGCTGGCCCGGGTGGGCTGCCCGCTTACAATCCCAATGTGGATGCGAATGCGGTGGTGGAAACCGTGGACCTCATGGCATTGCTGGGGTTGTTCGGTTCGACCTTCACGTCAGATGCTTCGGGAGAGACCCTGCCTTCGTTGGAGGCTCGGTTGGAGGTGTTGGAAGCCCGTTGGGAAGCGCTGGGAATGCAGTTGATGGAACTCGTGCAATCGGCGCATGCCAGCCCTTTTGTTTGGGATGCGGAAGCGGGTGCTTGGGTTGCCACGTCGCCCATTGAAATCCAGTCAACGCTCGTTGCCGACAAGGTTCGTACCCAACGCATGGAGGCTGGCAGTGCCCGGGTAGGCGGGCTCACGGCGGGAAGCGCAACGGCGGGAAGCGCAACGACGGGAAGCACAGGGGCCACGGAGTAAGGTTCTCCGGTTCTGTGCCTTTACTCTCCCTGGAGGATGAGGATCTGCTGTTGAAGGGATTCGACCTGGGCTTGCAGACTGGCCACCGTGGACAACAGGGAATTCAGGGTTGCGGTGACGGCAACGCCGTTGGCGGTCAATTCACCGGCCAGGGTGGCCGAGTTGTCCGTCGTGATGGTAAAGGCGTTGGCGCGGGCGCTCGTAGCGGTTCCGTTGCCCACGGCGAATAGGAGTCCGGGTACCTGCAGGGTGTTGAAGCGCCCGACGACGAAGGCGTTGTCGCTGTCGGCCACGGTGCTCGTGCCGTTTGCCGTGGAGGAGAGGTGGGAGGCCAGGGTGCTGCGGCCGGTGGCGGAGCTGTAAAGGCCCGAGGCCACGGTCTGGTAGCCTTGGGCGTGGGAGGCGTAACCGGTGGCGTCGGTCTGGAATCCCTCGGCGTGGGCGGCCGTGGTGGTGGCCTCGGTGCCGTCGCCCTCTGCGTGCGCGCTTTGGCCGGAGGCGAGGGTCAGCCGGCCTTCGGCGTGGCTGTACTGACCGGAAGCGGTGGAATTGAGTCCCTCGGCGTGCGCGGCCGTATTGCTGGCCGTGGTGTTGTTGCCTTCGGCATGGCTGTAGTTTCCGAGCGCATCGGTGTTGATGCCTTCCGCGTGCGCCCCGATGCCGACGGCCAGCGTGGTCATCCCCTCCGCATGGGAGGCTGTGCCGCTCGCCGTGGTCCCCTCGCCCTCAGCGCTGGAGCAAATCGCACTGGCCGTGGACAGCCGGTTTTGTGCGTGGGAGTAGGGACCCGTAGCGCTGGTGTTCATCCCGGAAGCATGGGCGTACTCCCCGGTGGCCACCACGTTGAGCCCTTGGGCCAGGTTCGTGGTGACCCGCAGGGTGCCCTCCACCCAGCCCCAAGGGCTTTGCTCGGTCGCCAGCAGGGTATCCCGGTACGTCCCCAGACCCAGTGCGGTCCGGGCTTCGCCCGGCGTGGTGGCACCCGTGCCCCCGAATTCAATCGGAAGAACCCCATCGGCTGTGAAGCTGACCCCGTAAAAAGGGAGAAACTCGAGCAGATCAACGACCTCGATGAGGCCGTTGTTGTCGAAATCCGGGTTGTAAGGGAGTGGGGGGTTGGCGGTTTGGCCTGAAACAGAAAAGGCCCCCAGAAGGCCACCGGCCAAACCGAGGAGCACGCGGGAGGGAAAAACTTGCATGGTTACAAGTTACGAAAAAGGGGCGACCCAATGGGCCGCCCCTTCCCGCACACCGTGCCGATGGTGGATCAGTCGGACACGACGAACCGAATGATTTTCTGATCGAACTCGCTCAAGATTCTCATGTGGTACATGCCTTCGCGCAACCCGTTCAGCGGTACCGTCAGCGTTTGTACCGTGGTCGCTTGAACTTGACCGCGGAAGACGTGCTGTACGTGTTGCCCCGACGGCATGTAGATGTCGACCAGCACCTCGGAGTTCTCCGCACTGACATAGGACACCTCGGCCCGGTCGATGACCGGATTTGGCTTCAGCGCGGCCACCGACAAGCCGGCGGGCAGTTTCCCGGTCGCCTCCTCTTCTACGTCACCGGCGCCGCCGTTGTCCGCAGCACCCGAGAGGTCGTCCCCTTTGCCCATGGGCGGCGCAAAGAGACCACAGGGGAAGCCATCGTAGTTCAGCGTGTACGAGAACGTCGTCACATTGCCTGAGCAGTCCGTGGCTGTCCAGGTCCGCACGATGCTGGTGGGCAGCGTGCAATCCAAGTCGCCGAACAGGTCACCCGATCCATTGATCTGGGCGCCATCGAACTGACCGTTGTAGAAGAACCAACCGCTGTAACCGTGGACACTGTTTTTGTTGTTCGCCCCCGTGCCCACCTGCAGCCCGAAGTAGAGGTTTGCCGGTTGGTGGCTCAAGGCCAAACTCGACCCCGCAAAATCTCCCCAGCCCACGAGGGTGCCGGTCTGCATCACATGGTACATCCAGTTCTCGTGGTCATCGATTTGCTCCTCGCAATCGAGCTTGTATCCCTGGGGACCGGGCAATGCCAGCCACTGCTCCCAAGTGTACCCAGGGCCGTAGGTGACCTGCAAGGTCCAGCCTGCTTCCGGATTCACTTCGCTGACCAGCGTTTGGTTCAACACCCAGCCGCCGTTTTCGAGGTGGGTGACCACACCTTCCAAGCTCTGGTAGAACTCCCCACCTGGGAAGTTGAACAGCCGCAAGCTGTGGGGCGTGAAGTCATCGCACGTGAGCGGGCCATCTACGGGCGACGGATCTAGGGCCGCACAGTACCCGGCGACCCCTTCACCCGGCAGTCCATAGACCGTCTCTAAGGTCTCCGTGAACACCACATCCACCGAGGCATCGCAGTTGTCTGTGGCCGTCAGGGCGCAGGGAGCT
>JBIKTK010000217.1:0-3546 GCA_044348125.1 Flavobacteriales bacterium
GCGCTGAGATAGGAGATGTGCGCGGCTGCGCCGCGCTGAGATAGGAGATGGCGGACCGGGAGGGGTTCAGGGTCTTCCTCCCCGGGAGTGCTCCGAATTCTGTGTAAGAGTGGATTCAATCCTCGGGGTCCGAAAATTGAGATCACGAACAGGGAAAGAGACCCCATCTGGATTTTCATCTCCTGTTTCCAGCGGCGGCAGCCGCGTTGTTTCCTGTTTCCGAGCGAAGCGAGTTGTTTCCAGCGGCGGCAGCCGCGATGTTTCCTGTTTCCGAGCGAAGCGCGTTGTTTCCAGCGGCGGCAGCCGCGATGTTTCCGCGAGGCGGAAGCCGCGCGTTGTTTCATTTCCTTTCACCCCCGTGCTTAACTTCGAAGGATGCATCTCTATCTCATCGGCTATATGGGAAGCGGGAAGTCTTATTGGGGACCGCAGTTTGCGGAGGCCCTGGGCCGACCTTTTTGGGACTTGGATGCGTGGGTAGAAGACCGAGCTGGATGCACGATTTCGGAGCTGTTTGAGCGGGAAGGGGAGGAGGGGTTTCGGTTGCGGGAGGCCGAGGCGTTGGGCGAGGTCGCCCGGAGTCGGGAGGGAGGGGTTGTTGCGTGCGGGGGGGGGACCCCGTGCTGGCCGGGGAATTGGGAGGTGATGGAGTCGACGGGGAGGACGATGTGGTTGCGGGTGGATGAAGGGGTGCTGCTGGACCGATTGGCCGGCACCGGCGCGGGGCGCCCGCTGCTACCTGGGAATGGTCGAGATGGGGAGGCCTTGCGGGCGCACCTCGCCGAGCGCAGCGCGTGCTATGGGCGGGCCCATTGGGTTTGGGAGGGACCGGGAGAGGCGGGGTGGCCTGAGGCGCTGCGCTGGGTGCGCAAGGAGTTGGGGGAGGGGGAGCAGGGGAGCAGTTAGGCTTCGAGGTAGGCCTCGGCTTGGGTGCCGGGACCGCCATCTCGGCCGCCTTGGGTACCCCAAACGACCCGGATGTGCTCCTTCAGGCTCGTGCTCAGAGAGAGGCCGCAAATGTCCGCACGGACAGGGAAGGACCGGTGGATGCGGTCGATGAGGACGGTCGTTGAGAGGCGAGCGGGTGCAAATTCCAGCAAGAACTTCACCCCATAAATCAGGGTTCTGCCGGAGTTGAGCACATCGTCCACAAGGACGACAGCCTGCTGGGTACAAACGGAGGCATTCACCACTTCGCCGGTCTCGTTCAGCAGCCGAACGGGATGCTTCGCGGGATCTTGCTTGTGGATTTCGAGGGTGTATTTGTGGATGGCGCTGTCGCTGATTTCCCGGAGGATTTGGACCAAACGCCCGCAAACAGCCTCGCCTTCACCGGCAATGCCCACGCAAATGAGGGAGTCGTCGAGGTAATGCCGTTCGCGGATCTCCCGGGCCATGCGCTGCAGCTTTCGTTCGATGCGTGCCGCGTCCAAGATTTGGGTTCGTTCCGGAAGGGAGGAGGAGCCGGGGGTTGGGGCGTGGGCGTGGGGAGGGTTCATGACGCCCACAAAGATGCAACAGGTGGAACGAGTTGCAGTGGATTCGTGAGGAGACTCAGAACACGCGGTCCAGCCTGGCCACCGATTCGACGTGGGAGGTGTGGGGAAATTGATCCACCAGCTTGAGGGAAGCCAGCCGGTAGCCGTGGGCCTGCAGCGTGGCGAAATCCCGGGCCTGGGTGGCTGGATTGCAGCTGACGTAGACCAAACGTGGCGCCTCCAACCGGATGATTTTCCGCAGGGTCTTGGGAGCGATGCCCGCCCGCGGCGGGTCCAAAACGATGGTATCGATGCTGCCGGCGTACTGCGGAAATTCGAGCAGGAACTTGCCCACATCTGCCGCATGGAAGGCGATGCCCGATACCCCATTGGCGGCAGCGCTTTTCTGTGCGTCCGCAATGGCGTCCGCCACGATGTCCACCCCGATGACGGGCTGGCCAGAGGCCTGCGCCAGCAGCTGGGCGATGGTTCCTGTTCCGCAAAACAGGTCCATCCACCACTTGCGGCGTTCCCAAGCTGCGGGGGCCATGGCTTGGGCCACGACCTCGGCATACAGACGCTCGGCGCTGCGGGGGTTCGTCTGGAAGAAACTGCCCATCTGGATCGAGAACGACAACCCCCCGAGCCGCTCGACGATGTGGTCACTTCCCCAGACCGGCCGGTGCTGACCGTCGCGGGCTTCGACCCGTTCCCCTGTATCGTCGTTCACCGTGTGGATGACGCCCGCGACCCGATCCCCCCACAAACCCCGCACGCAGTCCACGAACCCCGGCAGGTCGAAGCGATCGAGCCCCGCGCTCGTGGTCACCAGCTGCACCAACAGTTTGTCCTCCGCGAAACTCTTCCGCACCACGAGAAACCGGTAAAACCCTGTCCTGCGCGGGGGATGCCAAGCCGGCAACCCCGTTCCCTCGCACCACCCCCGCACCCGGTGCATCTCCGACTCCACCGCTGCGTCGAACAACCCCGAGTCCCCATCCAGGTTCTCCACCGCCCACCAGGTACCCCGGTGCTTGAACCCCAGCCCGAAGCCATCCCGCTGCTCGTCCGTCTCCAAGTCATGCACGATGGCTGAGAAACTGTATTCCATCTTGTTCCGGTAGTGCCACTGCTCCGGCGAAGCGATCCAACCGCCGTACACCGCTGCCACATCCGGAACCTCTCCAAACCGCGTGAACAAATCCAGGGTAATCCGTTCCTTGTAAGTACGTTGAATGTCCACTGGTACCGTCGCATACGGTGCACCCGGGATGGACTGGAAACCGGTTTCCACCTCGAAAGGTGCGCGTTCCAGCACCCGTTCCAGCTGGCATTCCGCGAAACGCTGCTGGCTGATGACAACCCGACCTTGCACCCGCTGCCCCGGAAAAGCATTCTGCACGAAAACCGCAAACGGCCCCAGCGGGGTGGTTGCCTTGGCGATGCCCTTGCCCCCGACGGCGAGGTCCTCGATGTCCAGTGCGATTCGATCGCCCTTCTGAAAAGTCTTTTCTCTTGCCACGAAGGCCAAATGTAGCCCCCACCCCAACCATTTCCCTATTTTCGCCGACACATGCCGTTTTTGACTGCGTTTCGACCTGGGCTGTGGGGTGGCCCGCTGTTGTTCCTGGCCGCTGGCTGGGGGGGGCAACTTGCCGGTCTCCAAGGGGATGCGGCCTGGGTGTTGGGGGTGGGCATCTGGATGCTCGTGTGGTGGATTTCTGAGGCGGTTCCCATCGCGGTCACCTCCCTGCTGCCCATCGTGCTCCTGCCTTTGACTGGGGTCATGCCTGTTGCGGAGGTCACGGCGCCTTACGGATCGCATTTTGTCTTCCTCTTCTTGGGCGGTTTCTTGCTGGCCATTTCGTTGGAGAAGTGGGAGTTGCATCGTCGTTTGGCCTTGGCAGTTCTGGACAAGGCAGGTACTTCCGCCAGGCGGCTTGTGGGCGCGGTGATGCTCACCACGGCCCTGCTCAGCATGTGGATTTCGAATACAGCTACGGCGTTGATGATGTTGCCCATTGCATTGAGCATCCTGTCGCACTGGCCCGGGGACCAGCGCGGATTT
>JBIKTK010000218.1:0-3509 GCA_044348125.1 Flavobacteriales bacterium
TCTTTTACTTGGGGCCCATCCAGCGCCCCCAGGGTCGTCCATTTCAAAGGCCCGGGTGACGACTCGCCAGAGCATGCGAGGCCCAGAACAACGAACCAAGTGCCTCCTGCGGCGACGCCCTTCCACTTCATGGCTGAGGCGCTGCTGCCGCCGGCATCAGTTCAGGGGTCATTGAACGGGCTCGGATCCGAAGGACCACAATGGCATCTTGGGGCACCTTGTTCGCCCAGCCCGTCAACCCCCAGGCTTCGTGGCTCGGGATGATGGCTTCGATGGAATCTCCAGCTGTGGCCCATCCAGCGACGGCATGAAATCCCCTGGGAACATCGTCGCGAAGGCGGCGGAACCGCAGAGGCCGATCGCCTTCGAACCGCATGAACGCCGTGGAATCCGTCAACCTTCCTTCCACATCCCAAACGATCCAAGTCCCCTCTGGTACTTCTTGGGTTTCAGTTCCTTCCCCTTCCACCCGTCGCCAAACAATGCCTGTGGCCGTTCGTTCCGCCCCGACCCAACCCCATTGTGTGACCAATGAGTCGATGTAAGCCGCCTGACGCGCCACTTGTTCTTGTTGAAAAGCAATCAACGCCTCCTGGCTGATGGCCTTTTCCGGCAACTCCTCCTGTGGTTCCGAGAGGGAACGCACCCAGAGCACCCCGCCCATCCCCACCGCAATCAATCCCAGTCCCGCCAACAACCAACGTTTCCAAGAAAACCCCTGTTTCATGTTCGCTTAGATTTCGTAATCCAAAGCCGTTGCCCATCCAGGAAGCAAGGCCTCCAGTCGCTCACAAACGGCCTCCAAGGTGGACCCTTCTACCATGCCACCGGCCGCGTTGTGATGCCCCCCCCCGGAAAAATGGGCCTTGGCCACTTCTTGAACACTGAACCGTCCACGGGATCGAAAAGACATCTTGATGCGCCCCTCGGCATCCTCGTACAAGAACACCGCCAAATTCACCCCTTCAATGCCCAAGGCTTGGTTGACCAACCCTTCTGTGTCGCCAGATTGGTAATGAAACCGTTGTAAATCAGCCTGAGACAAAGCGATGATGGCTGCCCGATAAGCGGGCCAAACCCGCAACCGCTCGCTCAGCGCAAAACCCACCAACCGCATGCGGTGCAAGGGATGCGTGTCATAGACCCGGCTTTGAATCGCAGCGTGATCAATGCCCGACTCCATGAGCCGTGCAGCGATTCGAAGGGTGTTGGGGGTCACCGCTGAGAAGCGAAAGGAACCCGTGTCGGTGATCAGCCCCACATACAGACAGGCCGCCACCGCAGAAGACAGTGAGGCCGCTCCCGTCGCCTCCATCCATCCATAGACCAATTCACAAGTCGAACTGGCCGAGACATCTGAGAAAGAAACATCCGCAAAATCCTCAGGAAAAGGATGGTGATCGATGAGCACCTTGGGAGCTGAAGAAGCCCGCAGGAGCGGCGCCAGCGGACCCGTCCGATCCAATCCGTTGTAATCCAGACAGAAAACCAAGTCGGCCGCATCCAAGGCCTCTGCAACCTCTGTGGGATGACCCGCCAAGGTCAGGACCGTTTCGTGTCCGGGCATCCAGTGCAGGAACCGGGGACAAGCATCGGGCATTACGACCCGGCAATGGATACCCGATTCCCGAAGAAAAGCCCCCAGGGCCAATGCAGAACCCATGGCGTCCCCGTCCGGTGAGCGGTGAGATGTAATGACCACGTG
The DNA here is from genome assembly GCA_044348125.1 of Flavobacteriales bacterium. Lineage (GTDB taxonomy): Bacteria > Bacteroidota > Bacteroidia > Flavobacteriales_D > Sanyastnellaceae > CAMCYM01. Next base: position 1,706 of record JBIKTK010000218.1, read on the forward strand.
CTGGGAGACCTCCAAGAGGGCGGCGCATCGCGCCACGGTCGCAGCATCAAAAACCGGGGAGCCCAACCTTTCCATGGATTCGTTCCGTGACATGGCACGAAGGTACGCCCCGCCCTACATTTGTTCACATGATGCACTGGTTTCCCTGGCTCTTGTGGTGTTGCATCCTGCCCACCCATGACTTTCATTACAGCCGGTCCGACTGGCAGTGGAACGAGGAGACCCGGGCATACGAGGTGACCGTTCGTGTCTTTACCGACGACTGGGAATCCGCACTGGCCGGGCAAGCAGGCAAGGCGGCCGGAGGCCCCATTCGGTTGGGAGACGATCGCGAGCATCCCCGGGTGGCAGAATGGGCACGGGGCTACCTCAACAACAACATCCACTTGACCAGCGGAAGCAAAGCCATTCCGCTGGTGTACATCGGCATGGAAGTCGAACATGACATCACCTATTTGTTCCTCGAATCTTATCCCATTCAACCCAAAGAATCCATTGAAATTGAACAAACTATGTTCTTTGAGTTGTTCGATGATCAAGTGAATGAAGTCCACTTGAAGTCGCCCCTCGGGGCCTTTCAGGAGTCCTTGCATGCTGGACTTCCCAAGTGGCGACCCCGACCATGAAGAAGGCAGAAAAAGTGGCCTGGTTGATGGAACAGTTGGAACGGTTGTATCCGAATCCCCCCGTTCCTTTGGACCACAAGAACCCCTTCGAGTTGCTGATCGCTGTGCTGCTGTCGGCGCAGTGTACCGACGCGCGGGTGAACCTCGTCACCCCGGCCCTGTTCGCCGCAGGACCCGATCCAGCGGGGATGCAGCAGTTGGGAGAAGACCGGATTCGGGAGTTCATTCGGACGTGCGGTTTGGCCCCCGCAAAAGCCGCGAACATCTACAAGCTTTCTGGGATGCTGCTCGATTTGCATGGCGGCGAAGTTCCCGACACATTTGAGGCGCTCGAGGCCTTGCCCGGCGTGGGGCACAAGACCGCCTCGGTGGTGATGGCGCAGTCCTTCGGCGTGCCGGCTTTTCCCGTGGATACCCACATCCACCGGCTCATGTGGCGCTGGGCGCTTTCCAATGGCTCGGGTGTAGGCCAAACCGAAATCGATGCGAAGCGGCTCTTTCCGCGCGAGCGCTGGAACGATTTGCATCTGCAAATCATATTCTACGGTCGGGAATACAGCCCTGCCCGCGGCGTCCGCTGGGAAAAGGACTTCATCTTGCGCGAAATCGGTCGGGCAGAAGAGCAACGGAAATGGGGTGGATGATCGACCCGCCGGCGGAATTGCCGGCCCTGGAGCGTCTGGGGAAACGGCTCCGACATCTGGGGCAGACTTGTGGGCTCATCCTCCACCACCGGGGTTTGCCCCCGGCTGTCGTGGTGGGGCCGGACCTGCCTTCGCGCCGGACCACCCTCTACAAGGTCTGCCGGGCCCTCCGGCTCGAACTCACGAACCGGCCCCGCCCTGCCGACCGGGTGGTCCTGTACCTCCGTTTCGAAGACGTGACCGAAAAGCAGACCCACCTCCCGGCCCACCTCCCGGCCGGCGCCTGGAACGCCCGCTGCACGGACATCCGCAAATCCACTTTGGACCGCCATCACGAAGCTGTTTTCGGGTACGGCTTGGCCGTGGATCCCCTGCGCCACATCGGCCCCCTCCTCGAAAAGGGAGACGGCAACGCCCTCCACGACGGCCGCATCCTCCAAGGCCCCCTTCCCCCCGATGCCGTGCGTGCCGACAAGGTATACCAGCGCGTCATCTCGAACCGGGTGGCCGATGGACGACCGGTGGATTTGAGGT
>JBIKTK010000219.1:0-3505 GCA_044348125.1 Flavobacteriales bacterium
CGCCCCGAAAGCCTTGTCCTCCACCCCGACAAACCCTTGCACCCGGTGCCGCCAACCCCAATTCGCCCGGGTGGTCCAACTCCCCCGCGTGACCAGGAAATCCGTGTTGGGGGCAAACCCTGTGGACCGGGCGCGCGACAAGGCGGTCCGGTGGGCAAAACGACCCGTCTGGGCGTGGGCCATGACGCGAACCCGGCTCCAACCATAGCTGCCGCCCTCCACATGCAACTGGGCGCGCTGGGAGGTATCCGGCGTCACCCAATCCAGCGAAATCGCTCCTGCCAGCGCGCCCACGCCCAGCATGGCCCCGGTCCCGCCCCGCGTCAACACCGCATGGCCCACCTCCTCCGGATCGAACGGAAGTTGCATGAGGTGATGACCGGTTTGGACTGAAGACCAACGCATTCCATCGACCAGCAGCGCCGTTTGTTCAAACGTGCCCCCCCGCACACTGAGGTCCGTTTGCACCCCCATCGGACCGCGCGTCCGCACATCCACACCCGGCAAACCCTCGAGCACGTCCCCCAAGTCCGCCGTCCCCGGACGCCGCAACTCCGCCGGAGTCAGGGCCGTTGCCGCCTGTGTGGCCAGGAACAGCGGCCCGCGCATCGCAGGCCCCCCGTCGAAGACATCCGCCGGCGGCAACAGCAGCGTCGCCATCTTCACTGTATCCGGTAGCACTGGCCGCATCGGGGCGCCAGGTTGGGCAGCGACCTCCAACCCCACCCACATCGCGCAAAGCCACGTCCCCCACCTTACCATGTTCGTCTTCATTGCGGGCCAAATTTATTCCATCCCGTTCGCTCTCCACTGCGTGGCGTGGCAAAGCGTAACTTTGGGGCATGCATCTTTCTGAACAGGAACGCATCCGACGTGATTCGCTCGCTGCGCTTCGGGACTTGGGCATCGACCCCTTCCCGGCAGCCACCTTCGAGGTAAGCCACCGTTCGGCTTCCTTGACCCGTGCTTTTCAAAATGATTTGAAAGTAACGATGGCGGGACGCATCATGTCCCGACGGATCATGGGCAAGGCTTCGTTCGTCGAACTCCAAGACTCAGAAGGAACGTTTCAGTTGTATCTGAACCGGGATGTTTTGTGTCCGGAAGAGGACAAGTCTTTGTACAACGATGTATTCAAGCGGTTGCTGGACCGGGGAGATTTCATCGGCATCGAGGGCACCACGTTCACAACGCAGACGGGAGAGCCCAGTGTTTCGGTTCACGCCATGACGGTGCTATCGAAGTCGCTGCGCCCCTTGCCCGCAGTGAAGGTGGACGAAGCGGGCAAGGTCCACGATGCGTTCACAGATCCGGAGTTGCGCTACCGGATGCGGTACGTGGATTTGGTGGTCAACCCCGGGGTCAAGGCGACGTTCGAAGCCCGATCGCGGGTCATCCGCACCATCCGGGAGGTCTTCGATGCGCAGGGTTGGCTGGAAGTAGACACCCCGGTTTTGCAGTCCATTCCCGGGGGAGCCACCGCCCGGCCGTTCATCACGCACCACAACGCACTGGACATTCCCCTCTATCTGAGGATCGCGAACGAACTGTACCTGAAGCGTTTGATTGTAGGTGGTTTCGAGGGCGTCTATGAGTTTTCGCGGAACTTCCGAAACGAAGGCATGGACCGGACCCACAACCCGGAGTTTACGGTCATGGAACTTTACGTAGCGTACAAGGACTATGTCTGGATGATGGAGACCATGGAGTCCTTGCTCGCCCGGGTATGCGAGGCCGTGCATGGAACCACGCGCGCCCAATTGGGTGGCGTAGAAATGGACTTCACCCCCCCCTTCGCGCGCATCACCCTGCGCGACGCCATCCGCACCCACACCGGCGTTGACATCGATGGCATGGACGAAGCTGGACTCCGCTCTGCCTGCACGGATCTGGGCATCGAAACGAATCCCACCATGGGCAAGGGCAAGCTCATCGACGCCCTGTTCGGTACCCATTGCGAAAAGCACTTCATCCAACCCACCTTCATCACGGACTACCCGGTGGAAATGTCGCCCTTGACCAAGGCACACCGCCACCATCCCGGTTACACCGAGCGGTTTGAGCTGATGGTCAATGGGACGGAAGTGGCCAATGCGTATAGCGAGCTCAACGACCCAATCGACCAACGGCAACGGTTTGAATCCCAGTTGCAACTCAGCGAACGCGGAGACGACGAAGCCATGTTCATCGACCAGGATTTCCTGAGGGCATTGGAGTTTGGGATGCCGCCGACCAGCGGCGTAGGCATCGGCATCGACCGGTTGGTGATGATGCTGACGAACCAAACCTCCATCCAAGAGGTTCTTCTCTTTCCACAGATGCGACCCGAGTCTTTTCAACCACGCAACGATGGCGCTGCGCTCGCCGCACTCGGCATTCCCGAGGCGTGGTTGCCGCACCTGGCCACCGTGGGCATCTTGGGGGCGGAGGATTTGGCCTCCATCACGCCCAATGCCTTGCGGGAGAAGCTGAACGGGGTGCGGAAAAAACAAAAACTGGATCTTCCGGCCCTTCAACAGGAAGAGGTTGCAACGTGGTTCAACGCACTGCCATGACCCCCATTCCGGATACAGCGACGGTCATCTCGATGCTGAAGACCATTTACGACCCGGAGATTCCGGTGGACATCTACGAGCTGGGGCTGATTTACGAGGTCCAAATCTCTGCGGAGGGACATGTTGACATTCAAATGACCCTGACTTCTCCGAACTGTCCGGTGGCGGAATCCCTGCCTGCGGAGGTGGAGCAGAAGGTCGGTGGCATCCCGGGCGCTTCGGGTGCCAAGGTGCACATCGTCTTCGACCCACCGTGGTCTCAAGACTTGATGAGCGAGGAGGCAAAACTCGAACTGGGCTTTTTATGAACGAATCTTCTCCTTCGACCCGCGGCGTGGCCATCCTGGGCTCCACCGGGTCCATCGGCACCCAAGCCTTGGAGGTCATCGCGGACCAGCCGGATCACCTGCATGTGGAGGTTCTCAGTGCGCACAGCCAATGCGACCTGCTCATCGAACAGGCGCTCCGATTTGGGCCCAATGCGGTCGTCATCGGAGATGTCGGCCAGCGAGATAAGGTCGCGCAAGCCCTCGCGTCCACCGACACCAAGGTGTATGCGGGAGCTGAAGCGTTGGAGCAGGTGGTGGAAATGGCGGGCATCGATGTGGTGCTGACCGCCTTGGTCGGGGCTGCGGGGCTACGCCCTACCCTGCGGGCCATCCAAGCGGGCAAAGACATCGCCTTGGCGAACAAGGAGACGTTGGTGGTCGCTGGGGCCTTGGTGATGGAGGAGGCGCGGAAGTCGGGAGTGGCCATCCACCCCGTGGATTCGGAGCACAGCGCCATCTACCAATGCCTCGCCGGGGAAGGACACAATCCCATTGAAAAACTCATCCTGACCGCCTCGGGAGGCCCCTTCCGCGGTTGGAATTCGGAAGCCCTGGAGCAGGTCACCAAGGCCCAAGCCTTGAAGCATCCCAACTGGACGATGGGAGCTAAAATAACGATCG
>JBIKTK010000220.1:0-3495 GCA_044348125.1 Flavobacteriales bacterium
GACCAAAACCCACATCCAACCCATCCCCGTGGGCAAGAACAATTCCAACGATTGAACCGATGGCAACGACCAAAACCCGCCATCCCCCACCGCCACCAACACCGCCCCGGCCACCAACAGCCCCAGAAACATCAACAACAAGAAGAACACCCCGATCCCCCGAAGCACCAGGACAAAGACCTCGATCAGCCCGGCCAAGAACCTCCGCGGGCCCCGTTCCACCGACCCACGCTCCCGGGCCCCGGCGTTTCTGCGCCCCTCCGTCTCCACCGTCCGCCAGATGTTTTCAAAAGTGGCCGGCTCTCCCCGCATCGCCAACCGGTCCGCCGCCGATTCCGCCCTCGGCGTGATGCCCCAAAGGATGAAGTACAGCACCAAACCCATGCCCGAGAAGAGAAACGTCAACAAAAACGCCGCCCGAATCCAGACCACATCGACGGAGAAATAATGGGAGAGACCGGAGCACACTCCGGAGAGGATTTGGCCTTCGCCATCCCGAAACAACCGACGACGAGACGGGGACGGCGGCTGCGTGGCCTCCCCGAAATCCTCCGGCTGGCCCAAGGCCTCTCGCGCGAAGGTGACGTCCGCCATGCCCAGCACCGTGCGCTGGCCTTCCAGCCGCGCGTGGAAAATCTCGGCGATCCGCGCTTCGATGTCCGCCAACACTTCTTCCCGGCTCTCGGTCTGCTCCAAGTGCTTTCCGAGGGCCTCCAGGTAGGCCACCAAAGCGATGTAGGCGGGCTCGTCCAAGCGGAAGGTGATGCCGCCGAGGTGAATGTCGATGATCTTGTTCATGGGGTTTTCAATGCGTTTACAGCTTCGACAAAAGCGGACCATTCCGCGTTCATGGCATCGAGCAACTGGCGCCCGATTGGGGTCAACTGGTAGTACTTCCGGGGCGGGCCTGCGGGCGATTCCTCCCACCGGTAGGTCAGCCAACCCGCATTTTTCATCCGGGTCAACAACGGATACAAGGTGCCCTCGACCACCAGCAAATCCGCCTTCCGCAGGGCCTCCGAAATGTCCGAAGCGTAGGCCTCCCCGCGGCCGATGACCCGCAACACACACAGGTCCAGGACCCCTTTGCGCATCTGCGCCCGGGCGTTCTCGGTGTTCATGGCGCGAAGTTAGGCCAAACCATTGGTACTATGCAAAACAAAGTACCTAATTTTTACAGGTTGTGCTGGGGCGAGGGTACCGGGGGGCGGGTTGGCCGTGGTTCAGGCGGCGGAGCGGCTGGCGCGGACGCCGGTGGCGACCCAGGCGTAGCCGCCGGCCAGCAGGAGATGGAAAGGGACCAGGCCCCACCGGCCGGCGGAGGCGCCGAGGGCCGCGGCGGCAACGAAGACGGCGGCGTGGAGCCATTCGGCCCAGGGGAAGGGACCGCGGGGGGCGGCGCCGCGCGGGAGGGGCGGACCGGGGTCGGAACCGCGTTTCGGGGTGCGGACAAAATCGGCCGGGACACCCCGCCATCCCGCCCACCAGGCCCGAACGTGCCACCAGGCCATGCCCGCCCCGATGAGCCACAGGGCGAACATTCGGGGGAGGAACCAACGCCACCCCCGGGCCCAGTCCCGCAGTCCGGGGCGCGCCGGGGCGTCGCGCGGGCGCCAAGGATGCCGGCGGTTCGCCGCCGTTTTGTACACCGTGGCGAACGAGACCAGCAGCAGCCCCATCACCACGCCGGCATCCAGCGCCCGGTCCGCTCCCGGGACCCCGCGCACCGCGCCCCAGGTCAGTCCCACGCTCGCCGCCGCCATCGCCCAGATGGGCAGGTGGATGGAGGAGGCACACAGCATCGCCCGGGCGTGCCAACGGAGCCGACGCGGCTTGAGGCGGCCGGTGCTCCGCAGGTGCTTCCGGGCGCACGCCGCCCCTCCCTGCGTCCAGCGCCGCTGCTGGGCCCGGTACGCACCGAAGTCCGCGGGCAACTCAGCTGGGACGCCCCATCCATCCACGTACCGTACCCGCCAGCCCGCCAACTGCACCCGCACGCTGAGGTCGAGATCCTCCGCCAACGTGTCCGCCTGCCAGCCCCCAGCCGCCCGAATCGCCTCCGTCCGCCAGAGCCCGGCCGTGCCATTGAACGCATTCCAAACCCCCAGCACCTCCCGCCCCTGCTGCTCCACCGCAAAATGCGCATCGAGGTTGAGCGCCTGCGCCCGCGTCAACCCATTTGCCTCCGCATTCAGGTGGTCCCACCGCAGTTGCACCGCCGCCGTATCCGCCTGTACCCATCGGAAGGCGTAGGCCAAATCCCCCATCCCCGGCACAAAATCCGCATCGTAGACCATCACCCACGGCACGTCTGGCGCCCGATCCAGCCCCGCTTGCAACGCCCCTGCCTTGAAGCCGGCTCGGTCCGCACGGCAAATGTGGTCCACCTGGAAGGCCGGTCGGTGCTGGGCCAGCCAGCGTTCTACCCGCTCCGGCGTGTCGTCGGTGCTGTCGTTGAGGATTTGGACTACCAGTCGTTCCGCCGGCCAATCCAAGCCCATCACGGCATCCAACAACCGGTCCACCACCGCAGGTTCGTTGAACAGGGGCAGCTGCACCAAGACCCGGGGACGATCGGTGGCATCCTCGGGCTCAGGTTTCCGAACCCGCCGCGGCGCCCAAAGCAGGGTTCCGTGCCAGCAGGCCTGCAGAAACAGCGCACATCCCGACAATACAAAAACGGCCGCAGCGCAGGCCACCGCAACCTCTTCCATCAGCGATCGCCCCAAAAATGAACGACGAAAATGGTCCGCAGGATCTTGTAGCCTGCGCCCAAGGTCCCGCGAACGGTGCCGCTGACCTTCGATTCCCCCACACGAACGCGGTAGTCCGCCGGGACCTCTCGCCAGCGCAGGCCACGGCGCACCGCCTTCACCTGCATCTCCACGGTCCAGCCATAATTCCGGTCCCGCATCCCCAACTGTGCATAGGCCTCCCGCCCGATGGCACGGAAGGGGCCCAAGTCGGTGAACCGGGCTCCATACAATTTCCCGATGAGCCAGGTGGCCAAGGCGTTCCCCCAGCGCTGCTGGGGCATCAGCGACCCCGCGGCGGCCTTTCCCATCGTCCTGGAACCCAGCACCAAGTCCACCTCCCCGCGAACAATCGGTGCCACCAGCGCCCCCATCTCCTCCGGATGGTCGCTGTAGTCCCCATCGAGAAACACCAGCACCTCGGCGGGCTCAGGCCCTGCCAGGGCCGCAGCCACCCCACGGAGACAGGCGGCTCCATAGCCCCGCTCCTCTTCCCGCAGCACACACGCGCCGCCCGCACGCGCCACCTCCGCTGTGCCATCGGTCGATCCATTGTCCACCACGTACACACAGCGCACCCACTGCGGAATGTCCGCCAAGACCCGACCGATGGCCGATTCCTCATTGCGGGCGGGAATCACCACATCGACCCGGACGGGCCTGGGGAAATCAGGAGGGAAAATCGAGGCAGTTGACTCCATGAGGGGGACGCAAATTTGGCCCGAAAACAAACCCAACCGCC
>JBIKTK010000221.1:0-3469 GCA_044348125.1 Flavobacteriales bacterium
CAGGGCCGGTATGTCGGAGGGGATGTCCACCGGGCCATCCTCGAAAACCACCCGATACGAAGGGCTCAACCGCACGAGGTTCAGCTCCGCCGTGACCTCGGAACCGAACCGGGCAAAGTACCGCTCAAACACGTCCGGCATCCAGTACCAACTGGGCCCCATGTCGAAGAGGAAGCCCTCCGCGCGGAAGGACCGGGCCCGCCCGCCGGGCTGGTCATGGCGTTCGAGCACTTCAACCGAGAATCCGTCGGCCGCCAATGCAGTCGCAGCAGCGATGCCGGCAAAACCCGCGCCGATGACCAGCGCGTCGGTGGGAGAGGGGGCAGCAAGGGAAGAGGCCATGGGCAATGGGCAATGGGGTCTGTGCAGGGAACAAGGTCGGACGCATTTGGTTCAAAAGCACCCCCTGCGCTCTGGTAAAGTAACTTTGCCCCATGGAATTGCATTCCCCTACGGATCCTGGCTTGGCATTGCTGGCCTTCGGAGCCCATCCGGACGATGTGGAGCTCTCCGCCGGCGGTGTCCTGGCAAAGCTCGCTTCCCGCGGGGCCGCCACGGGCATCGTGGACCTCACCCGGGGCGAACTCGGGACGCGCGGCACAGCGACCACCCGGGCCGCTGAGGCGGCCGAAGCGTCCCGGATCCTCGGGCTCAGCTGCCGGGAGCAACTGGGACTTTCGGACGGTTTCTTCGAGACGGATGAGGCCGCGCTCCGCCAGGTCATCGAGGTGTTGCGGCGGCTGCGCCCGCAGGTGGTGCTGGCAAATGCCCGGAGCGACCGCCATCCCGACCACGCCCGGGCTTCGGAGCTGGTCACCCGGGCCTGTTTTCTCAGCGGCTTGCGCCGCATCGAGACCTCGGACCGCCTCACGGGCCAGCCCCAGCTTCCGTGGCGCCCGCCGCAACTTTATTACTACATCCAGGACCGCTGGCGCGACCCGGATTTCGTGGTGGATGTCACCGGTTTCGCCGAGACGAAGATGGCTGCCGTGCTCGCCTACAAAACCCAGTTCCATCGGCCCGATGCCGGTCCCGATGCCGGTCCCGATGCCGCCGACGAGCCGGCCACGCCGATCAGCACGCCGGATTTCCTAGACCAAATCCGGAGCCGCCTTTCCCAGATGGGACGCCTCGTCGGATGCGAGGCCGGCGAAGGCTTCGAGTCGGAGCGCCCCCTCGGGGTGGTGGACTTCCGGGACCTGAAGTGAACGGGCGGTCAGCGGAGCCGGTTGTAGGACAGGGTTTGGCCTAGGAACTGACCCCAACCCGCTACGGAGGCAGCCCAGGCAGCACCCACGGCACCGTGCTCCGGAATCCACCACGCCCCGCACGCCACAAGCAGGGCCAGGCCCAGGCCCGAGGTCCAGGCGTTGACGTGGTGGGCGCCCACGCCGCTCAGGTGGTGGGCGAGGATGGAGGCGCCGGCCCCCGCCATCACCGCGGGGAAGAGGGCACGCAGCACGGGCTGGATGCCGGCCAAACCAAATACAGCTTGGTACGCATCATCGGGGAGGAAGGCGGCGAGAGCGGCCAGGGGGAGGGTCGCAGCCCAGGTGAGGGCGAGCATGCGCCGGGTGAGGCGGTGGCGGGCGTCCCGGTTCTCCGGGCCGGGGAGGGCGGCGATTTTGCCGTGGACCACGGGCGCCCACCCCCGGGCCAGGGTCCACATGGCCTCCATCCCGAGGTAGGCAACAGAGTACACGCCGGCGGAGGCGAGCCCGGTTCCAGCGGGAAGCCAAGCGGTCAGCAACCGGACGTTGAGGCGTTGGGTGAGCAGCTGGAGCAGCGACCCCACCTGGGCGAGGCTGCCCTGCGCCAACAGGGGCCGCCAGGGCCAGCGCCCTTCCGGCGCAGGGGGAGGGTGGGGGAGGGAGCGCAGCAGGGGAAGCGAAGCGAGCGCGGTGATGCCGAGGGCCGTGCCCAATGCGGCCAGGAACCCCTCGATGCGGTGGATGCCCAGCACGCGGTAGCAAACCAGCAAGGCCAGGGCCAGCAGGCCGGTCTGCAGCAATTGGAGGGCGTTGTGCCAGCGAAATTGTTGCGTTGCGATGGCGATTTGGCCATGGAAGACGATGACGCCTTGCAGCCAGGCGAACAGGCTCACGGGCAACCACTTGTCTCCCGGAATGAGGTCCAGCGCCACTTCGGCGGCGACGGTGGCGAAGGAGGCGGCCACGAGCCAGAGATGCCCCGGTGCAAGCAGGGTCCGCAGGGGGTGGGTTCGCTGCAGGTGCACGACGGCTCCTCCTGCCACGATGCCGTTGATGGTCCCGGCGATGAGCATGCCGAGCTGCAGGAGGGCGATGGTGCCCTGGCCGCTGGCACCGAGGTACTGGGTGGTCAACAGAACGCCGGCAGCGGTGAAGGCGAGGACGCCCAGTCGGGAGGCCACAGCGCCTAGGAGGAGGGGGCGGTTCATCGGCGCACGGGTTGGCTGCCTTCGGCAGGGTCAAGCAGGGTCCGGTACACGCGGTCGTAGGCCTCGGCGACGGCGGGGAGGGAGAAGCGGTCGGTGGCGGTGCTTCGGAGCCGGACGGGGTCCCAGCGCCGACCGTTCACCCAGTCCCGCAAGACCCGGGCGAGCCCGGCTTCATCGCCTCGCTCCACGAGGGCTCCGTGGGCTGCGTCCAGGTATTCGGCGATGCCGCCGACCCGGGTGGCGAAGACGGGAATTCCGCTCGCCCAGGCCTCCCCGATGACGCACGGAAAGTTCTCAAAGTGGCTGAAGAGGACCAAGGCATGGGCCTGTCGCATCTCAGCGGCCACCTGGGCGAGCGGAATCTCGGTCCCCCAGTGGATCCGGTCCCCGATGCCCAGGGCCTCTGCAAACCTTCGGTGCGGTTCCGGATCGCCGTCCCCGATGATGCGCACCCGCAACCCCGGCAGTTCGGGCAGGCACATCGCCAGGGCGCGCAACAACCCCGAGATGTTCTTGTGGTGGTCCACCAGGGAACTGATGTGCAGCAAGGTCAGCGGTTCCTCCCCAGCGCCTGGCTCCTGGGGATGAAAGAGCCCCGTGTCGACCACGTTGGGCACCGGCACAAAAAGCCCGTTGCGCCCCACGCCAGCCGCTTGCATGTCCTCCCCCAGTCCCCGGGTCACCGGACAAATGCAATCGGCTGCGGCCCCCGTGCGCCGCATGTCCCAGCGCCGCCAAGCCGGACAATCGGCCCACGCAGTCCGCCCATACACCGTCCAGTGCTCCGTGAGCACCAGCGGCACGCCCCAGTACGCCGCAAGCCGCCGCGCCGCCGCCCCCGCCGGATAGGCCACATGCAAGTGAATCAGATCCGGCCTTTCGAGCGTTCGCCCCAAGTCGACCAAAGCCCGCGTGGCGAAAAAGGCATGCGGCCGCCGCGGCGGCACATGGATCCGGTGCGTGCGAATCGGTTCCCGACCCGCCCCACCCGGCCGGCCCTCCGTGAACCGCACCACCGACCCAACCCCCGCATCCTCCACCGCCGCCAAC
>JBIKTK010000222.1:0-3447 GCA_044348125.1 Flavobacteriales bacterium
GTGTTTGACCGCGTAATGCAGGAATTCCTTTCGGTTTGTCATGGGGCAAAATTAAGGACAAGAGCGGCGCACCGGGAAACGATTCCACGAGAGCCGGTCGGGGATTTGCAAATGGGATTTCCCGGATCAGTTGCGGCGGTGGGCAGCCACGTAACGCTCTTGGAATTCGGGCATGGGGAGGGTTTGGTCTACGACAGAAAACTTCTGGCAAAGGGCTTCGACCACGCGTCGGTCCACGAGCAACTCAATGATCCGCTCGCGTTCCTCGCGCTTTTCCAACAAGGACTCCACCGAGGGCTGCAGCCAGTCCTCCTCGCCGGTCAAGCCCAGGTAGCTGTATTGCTGAACGAGCAGCTTCTTGCCTTCCTCCACCAGGTCCTCCATGCGAATGGGCTCCTGGATTTCGTCCATCACGATGCGCTTGAGCAGGTCCCAACGAACATCCTTCGCGTAAATGGGGTACTCTGCTTCCAGTTGCTCATCGGTGATGGGTTTGTCGTTGGTGAGCAGGATCCAGCGCTTCATGAACCGGTCGGGCAATGGGATTTGCAGGTGGTCCAGCAGGTCGGCGACAAAGGCCCGTCGGAACAGGGCTTCTTCTTCGCGCTCCAGGCCTTTGGCGATGTCGTGGGCCACGCGCTCCCGGAAGGCGGCTTCGCCGTTGATGACCCCTTCTCCGAACAGCTTGTCCCAGAGGGCTTGGTCGATGGGGGCGGGCACGAGGCGCTCGACACGGATGACCTCAAAGGCGATCTTGCCTTCCAGTGCGTGGACCTCGTCGTGGCTCAGTCCCAAGACCCGGCCTAGCTCTTCGTGGCCTGTGTGGGTCAGGGCATGGGCGTCTACCTGGCGGTGTTCCCCGTCCTTCGCCCCGATGAAGCTGCTGCGCAGGGTTTCGTCGGTGATGTTCCGGAGGAAGATCTTGACTTCGGCGGGTTCGGCCTCGCTCAGGGGCTCACCCGCGTCGTCTACGGCCCGGCTCCAAGCCGTCACCACGTCTCCCTCCCCCGCGACTTCGGTGGGCTGGAACGTCCCCTCCTGCTGCGTCAGCCGTTCGATGCGGTGCGCAATGGCTTCGTCCGTTGCCTGCACCCGGTACCGCGTGAACGTCCGTTGCCCGGCTACCTCGAGCTGGATGTCCGGGGCCAAACCGATGTCAAAGTGGAAGGTGAAGTTCTCAGGCTTCTCCCAATTTCCCTCGTCCTTCATGTCCTCGCTGGGGATAGGATTCCCGAGGATGTTGAGCGCATTCGTCTTGATGTAACCCTCCAGTTCTTCCTGGATCATCTTGTTGATCTCCTCCGCCAACACGGGGGTCGCATATTGCCGCCGAATCAGGGGCATGGGCACCTTGCCTTTCCGAAAACCGGGCAGTTGCGCCTGGCGCTGGTACTGTCCCAACACCTTTTCCACCCGCTCGCGGTAGTCCTCAGGGGTCATTTGGATGGTGATCCGGGCCACCAAGTCCTCCACATTTGCTCTTTCAATGTTCATGCTCGAACCACTTGCTTTTTTATTTTTCAGGCCAAACCTCCCGCTTCCGCGGAAGGAATTTTGTGCGGGTGAAGGGACTCGAACCCCCACGCCTTGCGGCACCAGATCCTAAGTCTGGCGTGTATACCAATTTCACCACACCCGCAAAATTCGGGCTGCCAAGGTACTGCGGAACCTGCGACTTTGAACGGGGGTGCGGTGGACCCAAAAAAAATCCCAACTTCTCCCGTCGGGGCCTTTTCGGGTCGAAATTGCGCCCCCATGCGTCTCATGTGCTTGATGTTTCTGTTGTGGACGGGGGGGGTCCAGGCAAGTGAGTGGCCCCTCGGAGCCGCCCCAGACACCACGGGCCGCCCCCGGGTGCGCATCGAGCGGGCAGAGGCCATCCTCCGGAGCGCCTCGCTGGCTGGGGTTCAGCGTTTGGTGGGCGATGTGGTGTTGGGTTACCGGTCGTCGACGTTGCGGTGCGACAGCGCGTGGCGCTTCGATGATGGCCGGTTTCAGGCCATGGGGGGGGTCTGGGTGACGGATCCGGAGGGGTTCTCCCTGCGGGCGGATGAGGTGTTGATGGACCCGGGGACGGACCGGTTGGCGGCTTCGGGGCGGCAGGTGGTGCTCGGCGATGGGGCGTCCTCGGTCCGGGCTCCGCGCCTCGAGTACCACCTGGTTGATCGGGTGGCCCGGTTTGCCGGCGGTGGGACCATCGAGACGGGCACCGAGCGGATCACGGCCCGCAACGGACGGTACGAGCTGGGGTCGAAGCGCCTGCAGCTGGGGGGCAACGTGGTTTTGGAGACGCCCGGCGAGATCATCCGCTCAGACTCCCTTCACATCGATCGCGCGCGGTCGGGGATGGCGTTCCTCGGTCCCACCCGCGTGCTGCGCCGGGACGGTACCTTCGAGATGCGTTGCGCCCGGGGGCGGCTGAACGACGAGGGCGATACCGGTTGGTTGACTGGGACCAACGCCGCCCCCGTCGAGGTGCGGCAGGGTGCCGATTGGCTCACGGCGGACACCGTGGCCTGGGAGGGCGGGCTCGAACAGCCCGGCCCCGGGAGCTGGCGCACCGCTTCGGGCCGGGTGGTCCTGACCGATACCTTGGGTGAGAACCGGTTGACGGGCGGGCATTTGCGGGTTTGGCTTGCAGCAGACTCAGCGGAGAACATGCGCATGACAGGCGGGGCAGATCGGGTCGAAATGCACCACCGCTCAGCCGAGGACAGTACCCTCCTGCGGTGCGACACCCTGTTCCGGTTCCCTGACCGGCTTGTGGCCTTCCCGGCGGTGTCTTTTTGGCAAGGGGATCGGGTGGGCGCATGCGATACCTTGCACTGGTTCACCGAGGATGAACGGCTCGAGATGCGCCAGGAACCGGCGTTGTGGTTTGAAGGCCAAACCATCCAAGCAGACTCCATCGATGTCTTCCAGGATGCCAACGGTTCGGGCGAACTCCGCGCCCGGGGGCACGCCTTCGCGATGACGCCGGTGCTCGATTCGGCGTTTCATCAAGTCGCCGGTCGGCACATCACCGGGTACTTCGCTGCGCGCACCCTCCACACCCTGCTGGCCGAGGGCAATGGCGAGGTGATCTACGTCGTGGCCTCCGAAGGCCCGGAGGACCACCTGCTCAGTCGTGCCACCTGCAGTCGGTTGCGCATCGACTTCGACGCCGGGGTGCTGCAGCAGGTGGTGTTGCTCGATGGCCCCAGCGGGGTGATGCAGGACTGGTCCTATGCCACACCGGAAGAACAACACATCCCGGGTTGCATTTGGCGGGATCCACCGCCTGCTCCCGGACAGTGACAAACCCCCACCCCACGCTTACAAAAGGGGTTTCCTCGGGGCGGGGGCAAGGGATTCCTTTGCGGCATGAAAGGAAGGTGGTGGGGAATGGGCCGGGCGACAAGAACAGCCCTGGCGGCAGGTTGGATGCTGTGCTGCCCGTTTTGCTGG
>JBIKTK010000011.1:0-10464 GCA_044348125.1 Flavobacteriales bacterium
GGGGTTGTTGGGGGGGGGGTTGGGGGGGGGTGGGGTGGGGTCGCGGGCGGCGACGCCGGCGGGGCTGGGCCGCGCACGGGGGTTCGCAGAGGCGGTGGTGGCCCGGGGGGGCGTGGTGGTGAGCGGGTTGGCGGAGGGGGTCGATGGGGCGGCCCACCGGGCGGCCCTGGAGTTCGGGGGGGATACGATGGCGGTGCTGGGCACCCCGTTGGACCGATGTTCCCCGGCCCAGCACCGTTCGCTTCAGGCAGACATCGGCCGCAGGGGCTTGCTGGTTTCGCAGTTTTCACCCGGCCTCCCGACCCGTCCGTACCACTTCCTGCAACGAAACCTCACCCTGGCCCTCCTCTCCCACGGCGTATTCGTCGCGGAGGCCGGGGACGGCTCCGGCTCCCAGAGGATGGCCCAAATCGCCCTCGATTGGGGGGTCTCTCTCGCCTTCTCGGCCGAATGGCTCGAAGCAACGCGGGTGGTTTGGCCGCAGCCGATGTTGTTGCAGGGTGCCTTGTCCGTCCCCAGGTCCCAGTGGGGAAACTGGCTCAACAGCTTGTGAAACCGTCATGCGAGGGCCCGTCCCCCGGGACGGCTCGCCCAGAGTTTCCGGGTGTACTCCGATCGGGGCGACCCCACCACCTGGGCAGTGGGCCCGTCTTCTGCGATTTGGCCTGCCTGCAGCACCACCAGCCGGTCGCAGAACCGAGACACCAGCCCCAGGTCGTGGCTGATCAGGACCAGCGTCAGCCCCCGGGCGGCGGCGATTCGGTCGATCAGCGCGAGCACGGCCTGCTGCGTGGCGGTGTCCAAGGCGGCCACCGACTCGTCCAGCACCAACAGCTGAGGATCCACCGCCAAGGCCCGGGCAATCACGATGCGCTGCCGCTGGCCGCCGCTGAAACTCCGGGGAAACCGGTCCGCATCCTCCGCGCGCAACCCCACTTCCACCAGACGCTTCCGGGCCCCCTCGCGCGCCTCGGAGGCCGGTACCCCCCGGTTGCGCAGCACCTCCGCCAGGGCCTCTCCCACCCGAATTCGGGGATTCAGTGCCGAAAAAGGGTCCTGAAAAACCAACTGCGCCAACGCCCGAACCGACTGCATCCCCGCATCGTCTCGGGCGTCCAGCAGCTTCCCCCCGATGTGCACCGTGCCTCCGTCCACCGGCAGCAACCCAATCAGTGCCCGCCCCAGCGTACTCTTGCCGCTTCCGCTTTCCCCCACCAGCCCGATGCGTTCTCCGCGCCAAACCGACCAATCGATGCCTTGCAAAGCCGTGAACGCCCGCCGGGGTTGCCAAGGCCAACGCCCCTGACCCGACATCGGGAAACGTTTCACCAAACCCCGCACTTCGATCCAAGGCGCCCCTTCGTGTGGCACAGGTTGTCGTCCGCTTCCAGCTCCCGCAAGGCTGGCGGCGACCAGGAGCTGGGTGTAGGGATGGCGAGGCCGCAGGAGCACTTCAGCCACGGGGCCGGATTCTACGACCTGGCCGCCCTGCAGTACCACCACCTCGGTCGCGATGTCCCGGACCACGGCCATGTCGTGGGTGATGAAGAGCAGGGCGAGGCCCCGCTGGACCTGGAGCCGTTGCAGGAGATCCAAGACCGAGCGCTGCACCGTCACATCGAGGGCCGTGGTGGGCTCATCGGCAATCAACACCTGGGGAGACGCCGCCAATGCGAGGGCAATCATCACCCTCTGCCGTTGTCCACCGCTCAGGGCGTGCGGGTATTTCTGAAAAGCCGCTGCGGGGTCTGGGAGTTCCACCTCCGCCAACAATGCCAGGGCCCGTTCGTGTGCCTCCTCACGGGAAAGGCCTTGGTGCACCACCATCGGTTCGGCGACTTGCCAACCCACCCGCATGGAGGGATTGAGAGAGGACATGGGGTCTTGGAAGACCATCGAAATCCCACGGCCCACCGGCGCATGCATCCCGCCGGACCCATCCAACCAAACTTGCCCTTCCGGCTGGATGGCAGCTCGGCCCGCTTGGGTCCGGGCGCCGGCGGGGAGCAAACCCATCAAGGCCAGCGCTGTCAGGCTCTTTCCCGAGCCACTTTCTCCGACCAGGGCGGTGGTCGAGCCCGCCGCCACATCGAACGAGACCTCCCGAACCACGGGAGCATTTCCGAAGCCGATGGTCAGGTTGCGGACTTCCAGCCGCTCCATGGGCTCAGAGGGTACCGCGGTTTTCCTGTTCCCGTTCGATGGCTTCAAACAACGCCTTGAAGTTGCCCTTTCCGAACGATTTGGCCCCCTTGCGTTGAATGATTTCGAAGAACAAAGTGGGCCGGTCGACCACGGGTTTGGTGAAGAGTTGCAGGAGATATCCTTCTTCATCGCGGTCGATGAGGATGCCCAATTCCTTCAGCGGTGCCAAGTCCTCATCGATCTTGCCCACGCGGTCGAGTACGGTGTCGTAATAGGTGCTCGGGACTTGTAAGAATTCGATGCCCCGGTTGCGCAACTCGGTCACGGTTTCCACGATGTTGTCTGTGGCCACGGCAATGTGTTGCACCCCAGCACCCTGGTAGAACTCGATGTACTCCTCGATTTGGGACTTCTTGCGTCCCTCGGCCGGTTCGTTGATGGGGAACTTGATGCGGCCATTGCCATTGCTCATCACTTTCGACATCAGAGCCGTGTACTCCGTGGAGATGTCCTTGTCATCGAAGCTGACCAATTGCGCAAACCCCATGACCCGGGCGTAGAAATCGACCCAGGTGTTCATTTCGCCCCAACCGACATTGCCCACCATGTGGTCCACGAACCGAAGCCCCACTTCCGGGGCCCGGAATCCCGGGTTCCAAGCACGGAAACCCGGCATGAACGCCCCCTGGTAGCCACTGCGCTCAATGAAGACGTGCCAGGTTTCGCCGTAGGTTTCGATGGCACTCCAGACCAGCTTGCCGTCCGCATCTTCCAAGGTCTCCGGAGCGAACACGCTCACGGCGCCACGGGACGTCGTTTCTTCCCAGCTCCGGGTGGCATCCTCGACCCACAGGGCGATGACCTTGACCCCGTCTCCGTGTCGGTTGATGTGGTCATTGATGGGGCCATCGGGGACCAGTGGAGAGGTCAGAACCAGGGTGATTTTTCCTTGGCGAAGGACGTACGATACCCGGTCCCGAGCGCCCGTTTCCAGCCCCCGGTATGCGATCGGCTGGTAGCCCCAAGCCGACATGTAGTAGTAGGCAGATTGCTTCGCGTTGCCGCAGTACAATTCCACATAATCCGTTCCCAACAGGGGGAGGAAGTCCTCGGCGGTGGGGACGATTTTTTCGAGTTCGAGGGGGTTCGTTGACATGGCAATGCCGGGTTTAAGCCTGGGGTTCGAGCCAGGATTGTGCGTAGTCTGGGTGTTCGATTTCGAGGGCCTGGGCCGTGAGTTGCAGCGGTCGGAACGTATCGATCATAACGGCATATTCTTCGGTGCTCTTTTTTCCGATGCTCGCCTCGTAGGTGCCGGGATGCGGTCCGTGGGGGATGCCGGCCGGGTGCAACGAGATGTACCCTGGGCCGATGCCCGTGCGGCTCATGAAATCCCCATCCACGTAGTACAAAACTTCGTCCGAATCGATGTTCGAGTGGTTGTAAGGTGCCGGAATGGCGAGCGGATGGTAGTCATACAATCGGGGCACAAAGCTGCAAATCACAAAGGCGTCCGTCTCGAACGTCTGGTGAACAGGGGGCGGTTGGTGCACCCGGCCTGTGATCGGTTCAAAATCATAAATCGAGAACGCGTAGGGGAAGTGGTACCCGTCCCAGCCCACCACATCAAACGGGTGCGCCGCGTAATGATAGTCGTGCAAGAAACCCTCCTTTTGGATCCGGATTCGAAAATCCCCGCGTGCATCATGCGTTTCCAGTCGGTGCGGCGGCCGCATGTCGCGCTCGCAATACGGGCTGTGCTCCAGCAATTGCCCGAAGTAATTTCGGTAGCGTTTGGGCGTGTAGACCGGCCTGTGGGAAGCGATGACCAGCAGGCGATTCGCTTCCGTATTGAAGGCCAAACGATAAATAATCCCCCGCGGAATCACCAGGTAGTCGCCCGGACGAAAATCGATCTGGCCCAACAAAGTATGCAAAACCCCGCTCCCCTGGTGGACGAAAATCACCTCATCGCAGTCCGCATTTTTGAAGAAGGCATCCTCCGCCATGGACTCGGTGGGCGCGGCGAGTGACAGGGTCACGTCGGCATTGAACAACACCGGCACGCGGCTGGTCAGGTAGTCCGGGTGGGGCGCGATGCGGAATCCCTCGAGCTTGCGGCTCAGCAGGTTTTGCGACACGGCCGCCACCGGCCGCACATCCACGCTCTTCTCCACGCCCAGCACCATCGTCGGCCGGTGGTGGTGGTACAGGAGCGAGCTCATGCCGTCAAACCCGATGGTACCGAAGAGCTGTTCGTAGTACAGCTGGCCATCGGGCTTGCGAAACTGGGTGTGGCGCTTGGGCGGGATTTGACCCAATCGGTGGTAGAAGGGCATGCGGTGCAGATTTGTCCAGCACGAATTTAGCGCGAGTCCCGGCACCTTGGGGTGACATCGGGCGGGTTTGCCTCCAAATCCCACGCTGCTGAGCACAAAAAAGCCCGGGCGCTGGGGCTCGGGCTGGGTGCTCAGTGAGCAAAGTTGTTGGCGGGAGTCGCTAACGCGGGTCCGGCACATCCGGTTCGTCCGGAAGCTGTGCCCCGCGCAGCCGGGCGGTCCAGTGGAGCCTTCCTCCCTCGGCCATCTGCCAACGCAAGGACAGCAAGTCGCCGGGCTTCGGCGCTTCCCCGGGCTGCAGCAAGTTGAGGGAAATCAACGATTGCAACCGGATGCCGTAGCGCTGGGCAATGTCCCGAATGGTTTCGCCTGGGGCCACCACGTGCCAGTCCGTTGCGGCGTGGTCCCGCTTCGGCTGCAGATAGATGACCTCGCCGGGCTCGACCCGGTGGGCCAGTCCTTTTTTCCGCTCCACATCGTTGTAGCGGTAGAACTGCCAGGGCATCATGTCCAATTCATAGGCCAAATCCTCAAACGTATCGCCCGCTTTCGCCACAATGAAGAGCACCCGGTTGCCACTCAACCGAAGTTCGCGGTTGCGGCCGATGGTGCCCGCTGGTCGGAAACGGTCGCTCCCGGCAAGGTTCGGTTCATCCGTCCGTTGCGTCCCCGCCCACGCCGTCGCGTCGTGTCGCCCCAGCAACTCCAATCCGCGGGCATCGAAGGTGGTCAAATCGTTTCGCTCGATGATGTCGATGAGCATCTGGGCATACGACGGGTGCGTGGCATACCCGGCGGATTTGAGCCCATGGGCCCAACCCTTGTAATCGGTGACCTCCAATGTGAACAGCCCGGAATACCTCGGCTTCTTCAGAAAGGCACTGTGGTCCGCATAGCTGTCGGCGGGGTCATCGTAAACCCGGAAGCACTCTCCAGCCGCGTCATCATCGTGGTAGGTCTTCCGGCCACTCCAGGTCCCATGGCACTTGATGCCGAAGTGGTTGTTGGAGGATCGGGCCAGTTCGCTGTTTCCGTTCCCACTCTCCAGAATCCCCTGTGCCAAGGTGATGCTGGCCGGGATGCCATGCTGCACCATTTCCCGCACTGCGGTTTCGCTCCACTGAAGGATGTACTGCTGAGGGGTTACGCGTTCTACCGGTGCGTTGGGCGCGGCGGGTTGCGCGACCAGAAAGAGCGGGGAGCACCAAACCATCAACACACAAAATCCTGCTACCAAGGCCTTCTTCCGCACGGATGTTGCGGAGGTAATTCGGGTGGATGTGGATGCGTGGAAATGCATGGCCTGGGTCGAGTCCGCAAGTTAGTTGCGAAGGATGGGGGTGAAAACCCACCGTCCGACCACGGCTGTCCACGCGCCATTGTTGAAAGCGCGTGTTTCGCAAGCCTGTTGCGGGATTCCGAAAAGGACCGTTGTTGGTAATTGCGGTTTTTTTCACGCTTTGCCCCCTCTCAAGCCCGCAGGGAACCCCTCCGGACCATCAAGGTTTGCTCACGGAGTCCGGCGAAACCGGCAAGTCGAAGCTCTTTTCACCGACCACGGCCCCGGTTGAATCCTGGAACCGCCAGCTGCCGACCTTGTTGCCGTCTGCATCGTACTGACCCGTGATGTGGGGCGTGCCGTTGGGATGCCAAGTCTGGTAGGCGCCCGTCTGGATGCCCTCTACATAAGTGTGCCGCGCCCAGGGATTTCCGTTGGGGTGGTACGCATTCCAAACCCCAATTCGGGCGCCGTGATCGAGGGCGCCTTCCCGGTCTACTTGTCCGTTGCTGTGGTACATGCGGAGCCCCACCGTGTCCCCTTGCTCGATGTGCCATTCGATTTTCTTGCTCCCGTCCGGCCACGCTGCGCCCACCACCGGTTCGCCAGGTAGCACCAGCCCCTCCTGCTGCGTTTTGTTTTCCGCTGGGGGGACATCGCCGCAACCTGCGCCGAATGTAGCCACAACCCAGAACCCCATGGCTCCCCTGCCCAGGAGACGCACGGCTCCAAAATCCAACCTGTGTCCGTTCATTGCTTTCGTTCGATGGTGAAATCTACCAGATCGATGAGGGCCCTGCGCACCGGGGTGTCAGGAAAATCAGCCAGCAATTGCTCAGCTTCATCCCGGTAATCCGCCATGCGTTTGCGGGCGTAATCCATTCCGGGTCCCCGGAGGATGGTGTCCATGACTTCCTGCACACAGGCCGGATTGTCGGAATGGTGCTTGACCAGCCGGATGAGGCGCCTGCGCTCGCTGGAGGGGACCTGTTGCAGGGTGTGGATCAAGGGCAGGGTCATCTTGCGTTCCTTGATGTCCACACCCGTCGGCTTCCCCGTCCGGTGTCCGTCCCCGAGGTCCAGCAAATCGTCTTTGATTTGGAAGGCCAAACCCACACATTCCCCAAACCGCCACATCCGCTGGACTTCATCGGCTGTCCCACCTACTGCAGCGCAGCCACAGGCACAGCAGGCGGCAATCAGGGAGGCGGTTTTGCGCCGGATGATTTCAAAATAGACTTCCTCGGTGATGTCGAGTCGCCGGGCTTTTTCGATTTGAAGGAGTTCGCCTTCGCTGATTTCGCGCACAGCCTGCGAGGTGATCTTCAACAAATCAAAGGTGTCCTGGTCGACGGCCATCAGGAGCCCGCGGGAGAGCAGATAGTCTCCGACCAGGACGGCAATCTTCTTGCGCCACAAGGCCTGGATGGAGAAAAAGCCCCGCCGCATGGGACTTTCGTCGACCACGTCGTCGTGAACGAGGGTGGCAGTGTGAAGCAGCTCAATCAGGGAGGCGGCCACCAAGGATCGGTGTCCCCCCACCTCAAACGCCGGTCCGAGTCCCCGGTTCTCTGCCCCGTGCAACCGAGCGGTCAGGAACACGAACAGGGGCCGCATTTGTTTGCCATTGCGCCGGATGATGTACCGCGTGATGGTGTCCAACAGGGCGACATCCGTTCGCATGGCCTCCCGGAAATGCTTCCGGAACACCTTCATTTCTTCGGCGACGGGCGCCTCAATCGCTTCGATCCGGTTCATCAACCCAGCAAAGGTACGTCCCTGCGGGCTCGTCCCGCGGACTGGGTTATCTTCGCAAGCACAACCTCCCCACCCCATGATACGTTCCATGACCGGATATGGCAAGGCGTCCGCAGTCATCGGCAGCCGCCGGTACACCGTGGAACTGCGTTCCCTCAATGGCAAACAATTGGACCTGGGCATCCGCATGCCCGGGGCGTTCCGGGAAAAGGAGATGGAGCTGCGGAAGTGGCTGGGCCAGGAGGTTGTCCGCGGGAAGGCGGATTTGATCATCCAGTACGAAACGGAGGGACCGGATGCGCGCCATGAGCTCAACCTGCCCCTCATCGGGCATTACTTGGACCAGTTGGGCAGCCTGGCGCACCAGCGGGGCATGCGGTCGGACATGCTCCTCGATGCGGCGCTCCGGCTGCCCGATGTCGCTCGGTCCGCCCAGGAGGAGGTGTCTCCCGAAGAGTGGGCCCAAGTCCGCGCCCTTGTCGGCGAAGCCGTGGCGCAGTTCCAGGCCCACCGGGTCCAGGAGGGCGCCGTCCTCGAGGCCGATTTCCGGCACCGGCTTGGGGAGATTGGGGCCACTGAGGCCGGCCTCGACGCCCTTCTGTCCGCCCGCATCGAGCGCGTCAAGGCCCGCATTCTCCAGCATGTCACCGAGAACCTCGAGCGCGGTCGCCTCGATGAAAATCGATTCGAACAGGAGGTCCTGTTCTATTTGGAGAAGATGGACGTGACCGAGGAGCGGGTTCGGTTGCGGGCGCATTTGGCCTACTTCCAAGAAATCATGGAGCAAGGGGACGAGCAGGGGAAGAAGTTGGGATTTATTGCCCAGGAAATCGGTCGGGAGGTCAACACGCTCGGCTCCAAGGCAAACGACGCCGAGATCCAGCGCCGGGTGGTAGGGATGAAGGATGAATTGGAGAAAATCAAGGAGCAGGTGCTCAATGTGATGTGATGGAAGGGGCCCTCGATGGACGCGGCAAAGCGGTAATTTTCTCGGCCCCCTCGGGTTCAGGGAAGACGTCCATCGTGCGCTATCTGTTGGAGGAGACGGATTTGCCCCTGGGTTTTTCGGTCAGTGCCACCACGCGGTCGCCCCGGGGCACCGAGCGCGATGGGGTGGACTACCACTTTCTGGACCTCGGAACCTTTCGCAACCGGGTGGAGCAGGGTGATTTCCTAGAGTGGGAAGAGGTGTACCCCGGGAAATGTTACGGAACCTTGCGAACCGAGTTGGAGCGGTTGTGGCAAGCCGGCCAGGCGGTCCTATTTGATGTGGATGTGGTCGGCGGCCTGAACCTCAAACGTGCGCTGGGCGACCAGGCCTGCGCGGTCTTTGTGGTTCCCCCGGATGCCGCCGAACTGCGTAGGCGGCTGGAAGGCCGGGGCACCGATGCCCCGGACGTCATCGAGGAGCGTTTGGCAAAGGCCCAGCGAGAAAGTTTGCTGGGCCCCCAATTCGATGTGCAGTTGGTCAACGAGGATTTGCCGACCGCATGCCGGAATGCGGCCGCGCTGGTCCGTGCTTTTCTGGCCAGCCAAGGGGCGACTCCGGTGGGGAAACAACCATGAACACAGGACTCTACTTCGGTTCATTCAACCCGATTCACATGGGGCATTTGGTCATTGCGAACCACATGGCCACCCACTTGGATTTGGAGGAAGTCTGGTTGGTGGTCACGCCCCAGTCGCCCCACAAAGCGCCAGAGGACCTCATCGCGCCCGCACACCGTTTGCAGATGGCCCGGCTCGCGGTGATGGACAATCCCCTGCTTCGGGTCTCAGATGTGGAATTTCAATTGCCCTCGCCCCATTACACGGTGGATACGATGCAACATCTGCGGGAAGTGGAGCCAGGCCGAACCTTCAGCCTCATCATCGGCGAGGACAACTACTGGGGCCTACACCGTTGGAAGGACTACCGGGCGTTGCTCGAAGCACATCGGATTTTGGTGGCGCGCCGGGAATCGGAGTTTCGATTGGCCGCCTGGAACGAAAGTGGGGTCGCCCGCGTCGATGCGCTGCACCCAGAACTTGCGGGTCACCCCCACATTGTCTTCTGTGACACCCCGATGATCAGCGTGAGTTCCACCTACCTGCGCCAAGCCATCCGCGCCCACCAGGACATCCGCTACTTGTTGCCAGACACCGTGCTCAACTACATCGAGAACAACCACCTCTACGAACCTGCGGACACCGGTTCAGGTGTTGTTGAATGAGTTCATGGTGGGCCCCAAGCCCGCCCACACAAACGACTCGATGAGTGCGGTGCAGCGCTGCAGCCTTTCGGGAAGCAGAACCTCCTCCTCGGACGACCAGCGGCCCAGCACGTGGTTCACCTGATGCCCCTTCGCAAAGTCTGCGCCGATGCCGAAGCGCAGCCGTGCGTATGCCTGTGATTGCAGAACCGCCTGGATGTTCTTCAGGCCATTGTGTCCCCCATCGGAGCCCTGTCCGCGGAGCCGCAACGTACCGAAAGGCAAGGCCAAATCGTCCGTCACCACCAGCATCTGGTCCAACGGGATTCGCTCTGCGTCCAGCCAATACCGGACGGCCTTCCCACTCAGGTTCATGAAAGTGGATGGCTTGAGCAGCACCACTTGTCGACCCTTCCAACGCGTGTTGGACGCTTCCCCCAAGCGGCCGGTGGAGAACGAAGCTCCATGGCTTTGGGCAAAAGCGTCCAACACTTGGAACCCGATGTTGTGTCGGGTGGCCTCATACTCGGTGCCGGGATTCCCCAGACCCACGATGAGGAACTTCATCGCGTGGAAAATCAGTCGCGTCCTGCAGCGGCCGACATCGCAGCACGGGTCCGCTTGATGGAAGCGATGAGCACGCTGTCGTTCATCAACAGCTCAAAGCCCTCGATTTCGATGTCCTTGACGCGGGCATTGTCGCCGATTTCCATCTTGCTGATGTCAACATACACGGAATCAGGTAGTTTGG
>JBIKTK010000223.1:0-3435 GCA_044348125.1 Flavobacteriales bacterium
CCCCTTTCTGCTTATTCCCTCGGTCACCGAAACCTCCAAGGCCTGACCATTCACCCGGAGACAGGGGCCGTTTGGACCCACGAACACGGGCCCAAAGGTGGCGATGAAATCAACCTGCCGGTGGCAGGCGGCGACTGCGGCTGGCCGCGAGCTACTTACGGACGCAACTACAACGGCACAGAGATCAGTGCGTTCACTACCCTCCCCGGCGTCCGCACCCCGTTGCATTACTGGCTGCCCAGCATTGGTCCGTGCGGCATGACGTTCATCGAAGGCGGCGATTGGCCAGAAGCAAGGCAAGGTGCGCTCCTCGTGGGGTCATTGCGCTTTGAGTACCTTGAATTGCTGAAACTGGACGGGGAGCAGGTCGTCGAACGTGAACGGCTGCTCAACGGGGTGGGCCGGGTCCGCACCGTGATGCGCGGGCAAGATGGCACCATCCTCATCGCCGTAGAGCGCCCCGGCACAGATGGGTTCGTGGCACGGGTCGTACCGATCACCCGTTGATGAACGCGTTTGGCCTGAGAGGAAAAACTGCCCTAAGCAGACGCAGGCAGTGGTCTTCTTGGAACGCAGGACTTCCAAAGGAACGGACGGGAAGGTGTACAACCTGGGGCCTGTGGGTCGGTATGCCTCAGACCACGGTACAATCGGTCGAAGCAGTCTCAAGGGAGTGCTCGCGCCGGAGGCGCTCGTGATCCCTTGGGGGGGGCTTGAAAGACTGGAAAAGCCCGGCGGCCGGCGGCCGCCGCTTTTTTGCTGGCAACCGGCGAATTGAAGCAAGCTTCATCCGCCGATTGGGCGCAAAAAGCCGATGCTTGCGCACCGGCTTTTCCAGTCTTTCGCGGAGAGACAGGGATTCGAACCCTGGTTACCTTTTGAGTAAACACGCTTTCCAAGCGTGCGCCTTAAGCCACTCGGCCATCTCTCCTTCGCGGTGGAGGCCACAGGGCCCCCGTCGGTAGGGGTGCAAAAGTAGGAAAAAAGGGAGGAAGTTGGTACGGGGGAGAATCAGTGGGGGCGCACCGTCAATTCACCCCGGAGATTGCGGGTGAGCTGGGCACGAACGGCCTCGGGGGAATCGAGGGTGCCGAGGAGATGCATGAGCTTGGTGAGGGCGGCCTCGGGGGTCATGTCCGCGCCGGGAACCACCCCTGCATCGCGGAGCAGGTGGGCCGTGGCGTACCGATCGGGGTGGACGGAGCCATGGCCGCACTGGCTCACATGGACCGAAACCACGCCCCGGGCATGGGCGCGTTGGAGGAGCGGCGAGAGACCCGGGAGGTCCGGGGCGTTCCCGGAGCCGAATGTCGAGAAGACGAGGCCGCGGAGCGCCGGCCATGCCAGGACCTGCTCGAGGTAGGACAGGGAGATTCCCGGGAAAAAGGGAACCCAAGCCACATGGGATTCCAGGCCGGCGTGGAGGCGAAGGGCTGGGGCGTCCCCCGTGAAACGCGGGAGTGGGGCGTACGCGATTTCTACCCCGACCTCAGCGAGCGGCGGGAAATTCGGACTCACCATCGCTTGGAGCGATTCTGCACTGTACTTGTGTACCCGGTTCCCTCGGAACAACGAAGAACCAAAGTAAACCGCCACCTCACCCACACGGGGCTTTCCCGAACCATCGACGGCTGTGGCCATCTCCACCGCCGCGAGCAGGTTTTCACGACCATCCGTGCGGGGCAAACCGATGGGCAGTTGGGAGCCCGTTAGGATGATGGGTTTGGCCAACCCCTCCAACATAAATCCCAATGCGGACGATGTGTACGCCAACGTGTCCGTGCCATGCAGCACCACGAATCCATCGAACCGATCGTATGCATCACAGATCAGTTGGGCAATCCGCATCCAATGCGCTGGACCCACATTCGAAGAATCCATCGGTGGATCGAAGGACAAAGCCTCGATCACACGCTCCGGCTGATGCAATTCGGGCACATGCCGATGGATCTCAGCGAAGTCAATGGGTTCCAATCCCCCGGAAACCGAGGAACGCACGCTTCCGATCGTTCCACCGGTGTACAACAGCAACACCCTGCGCGGTTGGGTCATGGCCAGAGAGGATGGGATGGTGCCGCAGAGGGCAATCGAAACAAACGCTCCGCATTCTGGGTGGTCACTTCCGCCACCGTTGCCACGGATACACCCCAAATCGCAGCACACCGCTCTGCCACCAGGGGCACATAACTGGATTCATTGCGCTTCCCACGGTGGGGCACCGGTGCCAAATAAGGACTGTCCGTCTCCAGCAACACCCGGGCAGGATCCACATGCGGCAGGACGGCATCCAGCCCGCCGTTCTTGTAAGTGACCACACCGCCGATGCCCAGGTACCAATCGCCGTAGGCACAAATCCGTTGCGCAGCCGCCGCATCCCCGGTGAAACAATGAACCACCCCCCGCAACCGCTCATCACACACCTGATCCAGCGCTTCGAACAACGCATCGAAGGCCTCCCGCACGTGAATCACCACCGGCAAATCCCATCGTTTGGCCCACTCCACCTGCCGACGGAAAGCCAGTCGCTGAATGGGGAGCGTCTCCTTGTCCCAATACAGATCGAATCCAATTTCCCCCACCGCCACGTACCGACGCCCCATGGCCCCGGCCTCGGTCAAGGCCGCTTCCAATCCGTCCAACTCCGACTCCCAATCCGTAGGTTGCACATGACAAGGGTGAAGCCCCACCATGCCATAACAGCGATCGGGCCAGGCATCCATCATCGCATGCACGCGGGCCAAACTTCCCAAATCAATGTTGGGAAGCAACAACCTCCGCACACCGGCAAGCGCGCATCGCTCCATCGCCGCCTCCCGATCAGCATCGAAGGCGGGTTGGTACAGGTGGGTATGCGAGTCGACAAAATCCATGCGGTCACAAAGGTACGGGGCTCGCCCCCCTCCTGAGGCGCGCTGGAATTGGATAACTTTGAACCATGGCCCAGTCGACCCTTCGGGTGCTGCTCGTTCGGTTCTCTTCCATCGGGGACATCCTGTTGACGGCCCCGGCCTTGCCCCGGACGGATGACCATCACCAGGCAAGCATCGAATTGCATTTCCTCACGAAACGCCCGTTCAAAGGAGCGGCGGACTTGCTGCCCGGCGTGCACCGGGTGCACACCATCGAGCGGTCGGTCCATGAGGTCTTGCCCACCCTGCGGTCCTTGCAGTTTCATCACGTCGTCGACTGGCACAACAACCTGCGCTCCTGGCAGTTGCAGTGGGGCATGCTGGGGACGGGGGCGCAGTTCTCCCGGTTGGACAAGTTTCGGTGGCGGCGCGCTGGGTTGGTTCTGGCTGGGGCGGTCGGAAACGGCATTCCCCACATCGTCACGCGCTATGCGGAGGCGACCCGGACCGTGCGAGCTGCGGCGGGTCTGCCTCCCTGGGAGGCGACCCCTTGGCCCACTTTGAACCGACCGCAGGACCCCGCGGG
>JBIKTK010000224.1:0-3434 GCA_044348125.1 Flavobacteriales bacterium
CTCCTCGGTGGGAAAAACATTGATGTGGTCCCAAGCGATGCCGGAGATCAGGGTCAGGTGTGGCTGGTAATGAAAAAACTTGGGGCGGTCATCCAAAGGAGAACTGAGGTATTCATCCCCCTCGAAAACAGCAAATTCGCTGGATGCGTCGAGATGCACCATGCGATCAAATCCCGGCAATTGAGCGCCCACCATGAAGTCTCCCCGTCTCCCATTGTGCTTCAGGGCATGCAGCAACATGGAGGTGATGGTGGTCTTGCCATGGGAACCCCCCACCACGATGCGCCTTTTGGATGCGGTTGCTTGAAACAAGAATGCAGGGTACGAATAGATGGGAATGCCCAACGCTTGCGCGGCCAGCAATTCGGGGTTGTCCTTGCGTGCGTGCATGCCCAACACGATGGCATCCAAAGCAGTCGTGATGCCTTCGGGGTGCCAACCATCCGTTTCTGGAAGCAGCCCAGCGGCCTGCAAACGACTCCGCGAAGGTTCCAGGATTTGGTCATCGGAACCCGAAACCCAATGGCCTCCATCGTGCAACGCTAGGGCCAAGTTGTGCATGGCGCTTCCGCCAATGGCAATGAAGTGAATCCGCATGCCCAAAGTTCATCACCTCGGGCGGGCATCAGGACTGGACCCGTGAAGATTTATTCACAGCTTGTCGCCGTTGCCCGGAGCGGAAACCCATTGGATTTTTCCTCCGATGGCCTCCAGATCGTCAAAAAACGCGGGGTAGCTCTTGGCGACGCATTCGGCACCGTCGATTTCGATGGGGGCTCCCGCGAGCCCCAATAGGGCGCATGCCATGGCGATTCGGTGGTCGCCTCCCGCGTGGATCCGAGCCGGCAACACCTTGTCCTTCCCTTTGCGAGGATGAACCACCAAGGCGTCTTCCTCCCGCGTCACCGAGATACCGGCTTGTTGCCAACAACGTTGAATCGCTTCCGCGCGATCGGATTCTTTGTAGGCCAAACGACCCGCGCCCCGCAACCGGGAAGGTCG
Organism: Flavobacteriales bacterium; assembly: GCA_044348125.1. Taxonomy (GTDB): domain Bacteria; phylum Bacteroidota; class Bacteroidia; order Flavobacteriales_D; family Sanyastnellaceae; genus CAMCYM01. The sequence continues at coordinate 1,003 of JBIKTK010000224.1, forward strand.
ATCCGCAAAAGCAGCCAGCGCCGCCAACGCTGGGAACAAATCCGGACAGTGCTCCAAATTGACATCGAAAGCGCGAACCGGTCGCTGGGCTATTTGGATTCCGTTGTCTGTTCCACTCATGGCTCCCCCCGCGAACAACAAGGCCCCGCGAATGGCCTCATCAGCTTGGGGAAAACGGTTGTCCAGTCCTGCCACCGTGAGGACGGGATCGGCCGCCAACATTCCTGCAACCAGCAAGGTCGCTGCAGCACTCCAATCGCCATCCACCCGAATGGATTGAGGAACATAAGATTGACCACCTGGAATCCGGAAACATCCGTCGGTTTCTTCCGTGATCTCCAGACCGAAAAACGTCAACAAGGAGCAAGTCAAATCGATGTAGGGCCGGCTGGTGGGGTTTTCCAGAATCAACGTGCTGTTCCCGTCCAATGTGGGCAGGGCCATCAGCAAACCCGTTGCGAATTGGGAACTCATGGATGCGTCCAAGCGGTATTCCCCTGCTCTGAGGGGGCCCTGGATGCGCAAGGGCAATTTGCCCGAAGTGGTGGAAATCACCCCCTCCAAGCCTTCCGTTCGCTCCCAGGTTTCCATGGGGCGTCCCAACAAACTTCCGGTCCCTGTAAGTGTCACAGGCATCGCACCGCAGGCAGCGATGGGGGCAAACATGCGAACCCCCAATCCAGATTCTCCCAGATCAACCACCGGCATACGGGGGACTGGTTTTCCCCCGAATCCCGTGATGCGCACGTCCGTTTCCCCCAACTCCACCGTGGCTCCCAGCCCGGCGACCGCCCCCAACGCGGCCGTTACGTCATCGCAGTCACCGATGCCCCGGATCATGCTGGCACCTGGGGACAATGCGGCTGCAGCAATGAGCCTTTGGGCCACGCTTTTGGAAGGAGGAACCTCCACCGTGCCCTGAAGCTTGGACGGACCCACCCGCAGCATCATGACCCTGCAGGCACCTGGGCCAAGTAGATGGTTGCGATTCCTCCGGTCAGGGGCAGGGTCCGAATCGAAACATAACCCGCATCGCGAAGGATATCGACAAACGCTTGACCTTCAGGAAAGATGGCAACACTCTCTGGAAGATAGGAGTAGGCCTGCGCATCCTTCGAAATCCATCGGCCCAGGGTCGGCATGATCCAGCGGAAATACAGGCCAAACAATTGCTTCATCGGAAACCGTCTCGGTTTGGAGAACTCCAGAATGACTCCCCAACCTCCGGGTCTCAGAACCCGCCTCATTTCCAGCAACCCGCCGGGAAGGTTTTCAAAATTCCGCACCCCGAAGGCCACCGTGTAGGCGTCAAAACTGCCGTCGGGATAGGGGAGGGATACAGAATCCCCTTCGACCAATTCGATGCTCGTGCTCCAATTCCGTTGGCGCACCTTTTTGCGACCGATTTCCAACATCCCCGGGCTGATGTCCACCCCGGTAATGTGGACATCTGGGCCCATCATGCGCCGGGTTTCCAGCGCAAAATCTGCAGTCCCGGTAGCCATGTCCAGGATCTTCTTCGGGCGCTCTTGACGGAGCAAACGCACCGCTTTTCTCCGCCAGATGACATCAATTCCCAAAGAGAAGAGATGATTCAAGAAGTCGTATTTCGGGGCAATGCGGTCGAACATTTGGGAGACTTGTTCGCGCTTGGTGCCCCCCGCTTCGGGGCCGTAAGGGGTGAGGGGTGTTCCCATGAATGTTGGTGCACATCAACCGATCATGGTTTGTGCTTCAGGATACTTGATGTGGGATTGCGTGACTTTGCCTCCGAAGGCAAGGATGACGGTTAGCGCTCCGACCCGGCCGATGAACATGTTCAAAATGATGGCCACCTTGCCCACCGGACTCAATGCGGCTGTGATGCCGGTACTCAAACCCACGGTGCTCATGGCGCTGACACTTTCAAACATCAAATCGATGACACCCCGTCCGGGGGCAGCCAAGATTTCGGATTCTGATACGCTCAACACGAAAACGGTGAACATGTTCCAACCCAGGAAGAACAACAACACGCTGTAGGCCCTAGAGCGGATGATTTCAGGTATGGTACGCTGGAAAAGTTGCACATGGTCGAAACCCTTGATGGTCCGCCAGAGATCTGCCAGTACCACAGCCAGCGTGGATGTTTTGATGCCGCCACCGGTTGAACTGGAGGAGGATCCCACGAACATGAGGAAGATGGTGATCAAGACCATGGGGGCGCTGGCCATGGCAAAATCGATGGTGCTGAACCCTGCGGTTCGGTTGATGCTCATGAAAAAAGCCGTGGTGATGCGCGCGGTCCAATCCATCCCCCGTTGGGTATGGTCTTGCTCCAACCAAAGATGGCCCAGGGCCCCAAACAAAATCAGGCCTATCGAGAAGTACAATGCAATCTTGGTGGCAAATCCGATTTGCTTCCAAGGGTGTTTCATTCGGTCTCTCAACCG
>JBIKTK010000225.1:0-3431 GCA_044348125.1 Flavobacteriales bacterium
GCGGGGGGGGGGGGGGGGGGGGGGGCGGGGGGGGTGGGGGGGCGGCCTGGGTGTCGCGGGGGAGCTGGCCGGCGGAGTCGTGGCGGGGGGACGGCGTGCTGGGGGTGCCGGTGCCGGCGGGTCGGGAGGTCGCGGCGTTGCGATGGGAGGTCCAGCATCCCACCGGAGGGTGGGGCGAAACGTATGAGGTGAGGCGGCCGGCTTCGGGCTGGGGGGCTGTTTGTTTCTTGCCGACCCCGGTGGGGTGCCGGGTCGGGGCGCGCCGAGCGGCCCCGGCGGGGGGCGATCAGTGGGGTTGGGCCCTGGTCCCGTGGGCGGGCGAGCCCTCCGCCTCTTTGGGGGAAGCGTTGGAGGCCGGCACGGTCACCGAATTCCCCTGGGAGCCGGAACGATGGGATGAAAACCGACAGCCCCTCGCTGGGGAGACTGCAGAATTGACGTGGTGGGTCCTGCCGGACGAATTCCCTGGGTTCCGGCGAACCTGGGCGGTCTTTGCGAAGTTCCGGAACGGGACTTGGGCGTTCCATGACACCCTGGTGGTGGAACATGCGGGCGACGGGTTTCCGATGGGTTTGGCCTACAACATCCCATAAGCGAGGTCCCATGAAGCCATATGGAAACCCCGTCCGGTGGGATGGGAAGGGGCATCTTATTGCCTTGTTTTTCCTGGTGTCCGGGAACTGGATGCAGGCACAATCGGACTGGCGCAGCAGCCGGCAGGAACTGTATCGACACGAAATCCAAGCCCAGTCCACAGGCGCTTGGACCCGGTTGGAAGGCCGTATGGCCTTGCTGGATTCGATCGCCCGAAGAGATCGGGTGCTCGCCCTCCGGATAGAACCTTTGGCGGGTGACGGGGGGGTCGGAAGTCCGGGAGGAGCCGGAGGGGCGGTGCTGCTGGCCAGTCGACGAACCGTTGCCCCGGGATGGAACCGCATGCGGATGCTCCCACCGACTGGGGGGGCGTCCGGTGGGCCAGGGGTTCCAGAGGAGCCTTGGTTCTGGACGGTGGACGGAAACGTGCAAGCCGGGGACTCGGTCTGGGTGGAACCGGGGAGCGGAGGGATTTATGTAGAGGCTACCGGGGGCGGTGTGTCGGCGGGCCTGTTCCTGCCGTTGCGCAGTGCGTGCGGAGCACCCGAACCCGTGCCCGGCCCCTGGCCGGCAGCCGATGCGTCTGCACCCTTCTGGCTAGGGACCTTCGCTGGGACGCTACCGGTGACCGGAGATTGCTTTGTGCATCCCAGCGAAGACAGCGTTTTTGACAAACCCCTGATCGTGGTCGAAGGCTTTGATCCTGCGTTGCGGGGAGAAACCCCTACCTGGGGCTCGGGCGACATGAACTGGGAGGTGCTGTGGAACTGCGGGGATGCGGAAATCCCCAACACCGAATCCATGCCCACCCTGTTGGATTCGTTGAGGGGGTTGGGGATGGATTTGGTCTACCTCGACTTCCATGACGGAACGCGCGCCGTGGAACAGCAGGCGGTGCTGCTGCAGGAGCTCATTCGGCTGTGTCGCGACCACAAAGTGGGCGACTTTCCGATGGTGGTGGTGGGCGCCAGCATGGGCGGTCTGGTGGCCCGATGTGCCTTGAGAGAAATGGAACTGGCCGGCGAGTCCCATTGCACGGGGTTGTTCATCGCACTGGATTCTCCTTTTCGCGGGGCTTACTTGCCTGTGGGCATGCAGCGCGCCATTGGTTTCTTTGCGCAGCACGATGCTGAGGCTGCGGCCTTGGCCGATGCACTGCTCAGTCCTGCAGCGCGAACGTTGTTGTTCACGACGCCGCTCGGTCCGAGTCCGGAGTTTTCGGCGTTGCAATCCGTGATGCAAGCCCAGGGTTTGCCTCAGGAGCCGATGTGCCTGGCGGTGGTGAATTCGAATGGCACCTCCCCTTTTCCGATGGTTCCGGGTCCGCTTTACCAAGGGAGCCAGGAATGGCTGGGATGGGAGGCGGCCCATGTCCAAATCAACCGCTCCCCGGGGGATCCGTACCACAGTGCTTCGACGCCAACAGAATCCGTACTGTTCGACTGCGAACTGCCCAATGTGGGGGGGGATTGGTGGAACGATTTGTACCTCAGCGCCACGGAGAGCGGGCCGGCGGATGCCCCGGTTTGGGAGGCGCTGCCGGGGAGCTATTCGCTGCATTTGGCCTCGTTCCGGGAGGCGATGGAGGCCGCGGGGTTGGAGACGGTTCAGTCGCAGGACGCCACGATGTTCATCCCGGCTCGATCGGCCTTGGACTTGCCGATTTTGGGGGCGGAGGCGGTGGAGACCAGTCCCTTTGACGGTTTTGATTTGGAGCCCGCCGGGGTGGCCACGCGGGGTCATTGTGATGTGACGAACCACTTGGATTTTCTGTGGGACTGGTTGGGGCAGGCCTGGGTCGATCCGGAGGGACCGGAGTCGGGGGCCCGCGACTGGGGCTGGCTGGCGCCGACCCGACGGAGCATGCCGGCCTGGACGTTGCACACGGGGCAGCAGGCGAGCATCGGGGCGCCAGCGGGCAACGGCTTCGCCAGCCCCAGTGCCCAGCCCTTTGAGGTGGTCACGGGTCCCTGCGCGGATACCATCCGGGTGGCCCCCGGAGCCGTTTTGCACATTGGGGATCCCCAAGGGCTGGGCTTCGGACGCCTCCGCGTCCGCGCGGGCACCCTCCTCCTCGTGGAACCTGGTGCGACCCTGCACATCCACCCTGGGAGCGCCCTCATTCTCGAAGCCGGGAGCGAATGCCAAGCGCACGGTGCAGCGATCCATGTGGGCCCAGGGGGCGTGCTGGAGAGCTTGGCTGGGAGCGGTTTGGCCTTCGACAGCCAGCCAGAAATCCGACTCAATGGTACCGATTCCCGGTGGCGTCATGCCGGCATCGCTCGGGTGGCAGCAGGCCAAACCCTCCAAACCCACGCCCCCTCTTCCGGCATGGGCCGCATGGAATGGCTGGGCAGCCAAGGCCGAATGGTCCTCGAACCGGGCGCTCACTGGGACTTCACGGGAGACGGCCCCAATGTTCCGGGGATGACGATTGCGGCCTTCGGTACGGCCCGATTCGAGGGGGCCGGCCAGGACGCCCACTTCTTCCAAACCCGCATCGAACTCGGCGCAAGCGCCACCTGGTTTGCAGATACCGACCTCCAAGCCACCCAGGTCCAAGCGGTGGGCGGTCCGGCCGCCCAAATCCAGACCCATGGTCGCCTCCGGTGGGAATCCGGTGCCCTCCAACAACTCCACCTGCACCATGTGCACCCGAGCGCTGCCTCCCTGTTCATTCGAGACTGCAGCATCGCCCAGTGCGACCTCGAAGCCACCCAAAGTGGCGTTCGCTTCCTGGCGAATGCGTGCACCATGACCTCCCTCCAGATCTCGTCCCCGAGCCATTCCATTCGGGTCGAAGATTGCCAATGGACCGGGGGCGCCCCAGGAAACAG
>JBIKTK010000326.1:0-3431 GCA_044348125.1 Flavobacteriales bacterium
ACTTCAACTGATAGCAAAACCCCTGATTTGAAGAGGAAATACGGTGCTACAATATTCGGGCTTACAACGGATAATAAGGAGGATGTGAAATACGAAATAATCAATCCGGGCCTTGTGACATACATCAAAAAAGAAACAGGATTATGACTCAGTTAATAGATCCGGGCTGCATACCATGTAGGTTAAAAAAGCAGCTATTAAACCAACAATACGATGCAATCTATAACACAACCAAACAGCGGGCGATGGATTCAGGTATTAACCATGCCATTTATTACGATGAAGAGGATGGTCGGTTTAGGGCTGCTGAACTCCAAACAACCATCCAAAGAGGAGTCGAGCGCTACGAAATTATTACACCGTATTAATGACGTTCCTTTATCTGTATTCATTGACTGCATTTGTGACAATGACTACAAGGGGCTAATCATATCAGGTAAGCCAACAAACGAAGAAACAGCAACGGCATTTGAGGCCATTTATGAGCAATACATCGAAGCCGTTGGGGGTAAGGACTTGCTTAGGCATATTCGGCAAATAAAGGAAATAGCTATTTCACAAAATAGGGTTGTGAGTGCTGAATGTATCATTGAAACATTTAAGCTATACCCAACTGAGGGGTTATATGAGCAGTTGTATAAGTTTGGGTACAACCTGCCAAAAAAGCCATATAATTATGCGAATGTAAATGAGGTTTTGCGTATTTTTGTAGCGAATTATAAGTACGATTTTAGGAAGTTAGAAAAACTGATTTTGGAATTTGAATCAGTAAACAAATCGGACGGTGAAAAGAGTAGTGGATATACAAGGGAATATTTTATTGGCTCATTGGTAGATATGAGCGAAGCCTTCAAGTTCAACATTTCCGAAAAGGATTTATCATTGTTGCAATACTGCATTTATATCAATCGGTACAAGGCATATTGTGAAGCACAATTAAAAAAAATACAACATGGGTAGTATTATATATATTTTAATCGGGATTGTCATAGGGATTGTCATAGGCGTTCTACTTATGATGGCAATTAGGCGTTTGCTTCAAAAGGCCAATCTTGATATGTGGTATAAGGTTCATTCGGATGAGGTACTAAGCCGAGTGAAACAAGATATTGAGAACGAATTAAACCAAAGACATGGCGGAAAGGATTGATGATATAATCAGTAAGGAGGCGTTTGACCAAGTCGCTAAGATGGACAAAGGCCTATCTGAATTGCTCAAACGATTTGAGGGCAATGCCAATGCGGTTAAGTTGTTCAATGCGGCATTACAAGGGTCTGAAAAGATAAAAGAGGTAACGGATACGATAAAACGGGCCGCATCGGAAACAGCTAAACTTGAAGCGGCTCAAAGACAGTTAGCGTTTGCGAATTCTGAACAGGGTAAGGAGTTGGCGTTGTTAAAGGTTCAAATTGAAGAAAACACACGGGCCAATAAAAACGCAGCAAAAGAGATGCTTGCAACTGAAGGTAGTGTTAAGCAGATGAACGCCCAACTTATCAGGCTCAGGGGTCAGTGGGATAATATGTCAGAGGCGCTCAGGAAGTCACCAATGGGTGCTGAGTTGGCAAAGCGAATCAACCTTGTTGATACGGCATTGAAAACATTGGATTCAAATACAGGCAGATTTCAGCGAAATGTAGGTAATTACGCAACGGCTACGAATTCACTTAGTCAGGTGCTTAGAGAGATGCCTGCGTTTACTTATTCAGTTCAAACAGGTATTTTAGGTATATCCAATAATTTACCTATCCTACTCGATCAATTTAAAGCGTTACGGATTGAAACAGGGAGTACATCACAAGCCCTAAAGATTTTTGCAGGCAGCATATTGTCTTTCCCGAATTTATTTACAATTGCCATTGGTTTGATTACGATATTTTCTGACAAAATATTCGAGACCGGGGAGGCAGCAAACGAAGCAGCTGAGGATATCAAAACAGCTGGGGATGCTTTACAATCTGCATATAATTCAACGGACTTTAAAAATGCATTAACCAACGTAACAGAATTACGCACCCGAATAGATTTAGCAAAAAAAGGAATTGCTGATAAGGACGAGACCGTTAAATTTTATAACGAAACAATTGGCAAAACAACGGGATTAGTCAAAGATTTGGACGAAGCGGAGCGTGAATTGGGAGCTAATTCAGAGCAGTATTTGCGGATGATATTATTGCGCGCTGCTGCTCATTTTGCACTTGAAGAGGCCGCAAAAAAGGCGGTTGAAGCGGAAAAAACAAGGCTAAAAGAGCTTGAAAAAATAGACCCTGAAAAGGGAAAATATGGGGGCTTCCTTGAGGATATTAAACATTTGGCTTCTGGTGACGGCAAAAGCATGGCAGAGGCAGCGGTTGACAATGTAAACGAGATGGTTGGCGGTATTAAGGCAGAGGGTAAAAAACTTGAGGACATTGGAAAGCAATTCCTGAAGGATTCCCTTTCTATTGCTAATACGATGAACTTTAATTTTAATGATGACAATAAACCTGAAAAGGATAAGAAAGATAAAAAAGATAAAAAGCCAGAAAATAGAATTGATGCTATAAAACAGCAATTTGAAAACGAAAAGAACTTACTTGACCAACAACTTAATGACCAAAAAATATCTCATGAATTATATTATGCCAAGCTATCTTATTTAACCGATAAATACAGACAAGAGAGGGACGGATTACGACAAGATGAAAAAGATTCAGAAATTAAATTTAACACGGAGTTATCTAAGATAAATGCTGATGCTTATGATAAAATTCTTGAATCAATAGATAAAGAAGCTGAAGCACAAGCTAAATCAGATGAGTCTAATTTAAAGAGGTCTTTAAAAACAGCAAAAGATAAATATGAACATAATAAGAAAGCCGCAGAACAAGAACTTGATTTAATCAAAGAATGGGATCGTGGTTGGGAGTCTTTCTTTGATAAACATGACAAAGATGACCAAGAAAATTATGAAAAAAAAGTAAAACGATTAGAAACCCTTGCACAACTTGTGCAGATGGCCGGTGAGATTATGTCAATTGCTGCTGACATAGACTTTCAACGCGAAATGGCACAAATTGAAAACCGCGATAAAGCTTTAACTGAATCGCATGACAAAGAACTAAAAGCCATTGAGTTAAGCGGTAAATCCAAAGCGCAACAGGAGATAGATAAACGTAGGTTAGAAGCACAAACAGAGGCGCAACGCAAACGGATTGATAGGGATAGGATTGCAGCAGCACGGAAGAAAGCAAGGGCGGACAAAGCGGCGGATATAGCTAACATCATTACATCAACAGCAGTAGCGGTTGTGAACGCATTGAAGTCATTCCCACCGCCTGCAAACCTTGCAATGGCTGCATTTACAGGTGCAATCGGATTAGCAAATTTAGCAAGGGCTGCGGCGGCTCCATTGCCACAATTCGCAAAGGGTACTAATTCAGCGCCGGGC
>JBIKTK010000226.1:0-3427 GCA_044348125.1 Flavobacteriales bacterium
ACTGATGCGTTTCTTTTTGATTCTGTTCGCCCTCGTCCTGCCGGGCTTGGCTTCAGCGCAAACCACGGCGAGCGATGGCTGGAAGGGGCTCTATCAAAGCTCGGTGGGAACGATGTTGCTCCGTGGCGATGGCTCTGCCAGACTTCCCTCTGAGTTGGCCGATCCTTCGGCCGATGGATTTCAATGGGAATGGTTGGAAGAAATGGAGCGCATCAGGGTGACCCCCTATGTCTTTCAGGGCCCCCATGAACTCAACCAGCGACTGGATTTGTGGCCCTTTTATTTCGAGGCAACAGAGCGCAATGGCAAGCGGGTGTTGACCCACACCTCGGTCTTCGGTGAATACGTGTTTGTGAAGTGATCACGTGCCCACGGGCTGGCGGGGCCGCAAGATGAAGTGTTGCCCGAGGTAAACCCGGCGCACCTGTTCGTCCGCAGCCAACTCCTCCGCCGTACCGTGTTTCAGAATGCGTCCTTCGAACAGCAGGTACGCCCGGTCGGTGATGTGCAACGTCTCCTGCACATTGTGGTCGGTGATGAGAATGCCGATTCCCCGGGCCCGCAGCTGCTCCACGATGCGTTGGATGTCCTCGACCGCAATGGGGTCGACACCCGCAAACGGCTCATCCAGCAAGATGAACGCAGGATCCGTCGCCAAGGCCCGCGCGATTTCCGTCCGCCGCCGCTCCCCTCCGCTCAGGACATCTCCCTTGCTTTTCCGAACCCGCTGCAGGCCAAACTCGTCCAACAACGACTCCAACATCCGCCGCTCTTCCTTGCGCCCCAGTCCCCGCAACTCCAGGATGGCCAGGATGTTGTCCTCCACACTCAACTTCCGGAACACCGAAGGCTCCTGCGGAAGATAACCGATGCCTGCCCGGCTCCGGCGGTACATGGGTTCCGTCGTGATCTCCTGATCTCCGATGAAGATGGCGCCCGAATCCACGCGCACCAGGCCCACCACCGCATAGAAACTGGTGGTCTTCCCCGCTCCATTGGGACCGAGCAACCCCACCACCTCACCCTGTCGCACCTCAAACGTCGCGTGGTCCACCACCGTCCGGGAACCGTAGCGCTTGACCAACGACTCTGCGCGCAGGGTGACGGAGGGGTGCTGAGACATGGCGCAAAGGTACGGCTCAGATTTCCACCGAGAACCCCATCCGGACGCCCCAAACCGGTCGCTCTGGGTCGCTCGGAACATCCAGCCGGCGCACCACGTCGAAACGCAGGAACCGGAACACATTCTCGATGCCCACACTGACTTCCACCACCGGCTTTGCCAGTCCCGAAGTGCCCTCAGGAAGTGCCAGCAGGGATTCGTGCCGGGTGTCCCAACCGCCCACCACGGCCTTGGCGCTGGCGACCTCCCGCCATCCGAGCCTGCGAATGGCGGGCAAGTGGTTGAAAACCACACCTTCCGCGTGCCATTCCAGGGCGCCTCGGACCCAACGGTCTGCAACGAATTCGTAGAAATTCAAGAGGTTGAAGGCCAAACGATCGTAAATCAGGGTGCCGCTCGCTGGCACCACCTCCATCAGGGGGAACGGTGCAGAGCCCCGGTACCCGCCCGCCTCTCCCTGGAACCAGAGGTGGCCCCAGAAGCCGAGTCGCCAAATGTCGGTGACCCCGAGGGTGTATCGTTCGTAGCGGTACTGGCTCCCGGCCACATTCGGCAGTCCCAGGGTCACATTGGCGGTGAACTGGGCCCGCTCCGTTCCGAGGCTCACCCGATCAAATTCCCCACTCACAAACCGTTCCCCCGGGGCGTACCGGAGCAACAGCCTAACCTCGGACGTGACCAAGGTGGCGATGGGCTCGCCCGTCGTCGGCTCCCGGAAGAGAAGGTCCCCCCGGGGCTCCACCCGGCGGTGGGCACCCTCGCCCTCCAGCGTGAACCCCCGGCCGAAGGTGTGCAAAACCGTCCCCTCCAGCCGAACCACCTCCGACAACCGGGACGAAGGATTCGTGCGAAGCGCCGTCGTGAGCAAATCCCCCTGCCCGAAGAACCCCGCCATTCCGAACTGCTCCATGTCCCGCTGCGCGTTGAACGTCCACTCCGTTCGGGGGGATTTGCGCTGGATCCAGCGCACCGATCCGCCCCCTTTCCACCGGCCGTCCCCCGCACCATACGCCACGTACACCGACGGCATCCACCGTTTGGAAAACGCGTTGCTCGTCCGCAGGTCCAACCGGTATCGCTCCCCCTCGACCGCATTCTCCGACCAAGCCGACCACCAGGCCCCCAGCTCCAGCGGCCCCATTTGCACAAACCCCGTCCCCAGGAAATACCCCGCTCCTTTGAGCAGCTTCCAAGACCGCATCGCCGTGAGCGAATCGATCATCTCATAAATCCCGGCCTCCCGCGGGAGCAGGGGAACCGGACGCACGAAGTCCGACGCCGTCGCCCGCTCAAAAGCCGCTGACTCCTCGTAAATCAAGTCCGCCCCCGGGCGAAAGGCGCTGTCCGGCAACGTCTCCGATACCTCGAATTCGGCATTCTGCAGCGTCCGTCGGAGGTAGGCGCCCACCGTGGACTCCGCCCAGCTGAGGTCCAGCAGCGTGTACTCGTCGCGCAGGAGCCACACGCTGTCTTGCAGGAAATACGTCTGCCGCCAAGCCAGTTCCCGCACGAAATTCAGGTTCGCATCCGGACTCACGCGCGCCTCCACCTGCTGCAAAGCCAGCGTGAGCGTATCGACCCACAGTTCGCCTTCGAACGTCAGCTCCCCCCGTCGGCGGGGCACGAAGGCCAAATGAAACACAGCCCGGCCCTCCGCCTCCAACGTATCCAAGATGTAGAACCGGTAATGCAGCCCCCCCCGGTCGTGCAAGGGCGAAGTAAAAGCCCGGTCCAGCAAGAGCAACCGGTTGTCGTAGAGGTTGAGGTCTTGGAACCGGGTGCTGAGTTCGGCCGGGTTGTTCGAATTCTCCAACCCGCTCATCTGCGAGACGTGGTAGATGGTTTGGTCCTTGCTCGGCTGGTTGCGGTGCAGGACCGTGGCATCCGTTTCCGCGATGAGGAACGGCAGGGCGGGTCGGGCCTCGGAGCTGTCCATGTAGTCAAACACCCAATCGAAAGGCCCCCAGTACCATCGCTGCGTCTGCCGGAGCGAGATGTCGTTGATGTCCAGCTCGATGCGGGTGTATTGCCGGTGCTTGAGACCGCCGATGCGCTCGGGGTTGTTCCGGTCCTTCGCTTCGATCACCCGTTCCATGAGGGGCTTTGCGGGGTTTACCGCCTCCTTGTCCGGTCGGACCTCAGCGGCCATGAGCAAGACATTGCGCGGCTCCAGCGCAATGTCGACGCGGTTCACGATGCCCCGCCGAATCTCCACCTGTTGCGTCGCGTAACCGAGGAAACTGACGGAGAGCAAGCCAGGACGGGAGGCATCGGTGGCCAAACGGTAGGTCCCGTCCAAGCCCG
>JBIKTK010000227.1:0-3426 GCA_044348125.1 Flavobacteriales bacterium
CATGCGCAAGAAATCATCGATGTGGACACAACGGATTTTGAGGTGGTCCAGTACCTCCTTAGCCCCGAGCCCCACCCGACCCCAGCCCGTGAGCACGATTTTGAAATGATCCGGTAGGTCGGCATGCTTCGACAGCAACGACAACATCTCCTTCAGGTCTTTGCATTCGTGCGCCGGGGGCAACGAAAAGCGCCCCGAACGCAGGCCATAGGCCCGGAAACCATTGTACGTGCCCACCAAACCCGCCCACCGCCCGAAACCGATGATGCGCTTGCCACTGGGGCGGCGGAGCACCTCATAATCAATGAGCCGAATGCGGCGGTCCAGCACGGCAGCGAGCAGCCGGGCATTGTAAGGCTGCAACTTGAACGTATGGCTGAAAAACAGGTACGTCTTGTCTGGGAGCAAATCGCCCACATTGACCTCCTTCACGCCGAGCAGCACATCCCGGTCGCTCAGGTCCTCCTGCAGCCGCACACCCGCATCGCGGTATTCTGCGTCCGTGATGCGCCGAACCGGGCTGGGTTGAACCACCAAATCCACCTCGGGGTAGCGTTCAACCAACTCCACACATTGCGCCGGCGTGAGCGGAACGCGGGCATCCGGGGGCACCTTGCCTTCACGCAGGATGCCGATTTTCAACCGATTGTCAGAATTGTAGGCCAAACCTTCCTCCATTTCCGCCCCAATTTACGGCAGGCAGCGCTGAGTGCAGCGCTCTCCCTCCCCTTCGGGATCAGCTCCCTTGCGACTGAAAGACGTAGGTCAGGGTTCCCTGGGCGCGGCCCGCGCCTGGGGCAGCCCGGTTGAACCGGGATGCCTTGGCACTGCGCAGGGCTTCGCGTTCGACGCACGCGAGGTCGGCTGTGGGGGCGGTTTGGCCTCCGGCAAGCATGGCCTCCACCACCTTGCCCGCGGCATCCACAGTGATGTCCACCACCACCTTCCCCCCCTCGCGACACCGGTAACTGGGGACCTCCAAGAACACCGCTTCCCGGCCCGGCAACACGAAACGCACGGTCACCTCCCCGGCATGCTGTTTGTCCCAACCGGAGTAGGACTCCAGGGGCTCCCGCTGTTGCTTCGCCCCCGATTGGGTTCGGTCCGTATTCGCCGGTGTTCGGGACAGGGCTGCATCCAGCTCCTTGCGGGCCTCCGCGCGAACCGAGCGCTCCAGATCCGCCAACTCCTTCGCGGAGGGCATCCGACCCGACTGAACCGCCTCCTCCGTCGTCGCCATCGAGCCATCGGCCCGCCGGTTCGCCACCTGGGCCTCGATGCGGGCCTCGATGCGGGCTTCGATTTGTTCCTCCAAACTCGGGAGTGGCTCAGGAACATAGTCCGCCAGTTCGATCTCCAACGCGGCGACCTGGGCCTCCGGACTGGCCATGGGCCTCCAAGCGAGGTAAGCCAGTACCCCGGCGTGGACCGCGAGGGCCGCAGCAGCCGCCTGCAAGGCCCGCAACCGCGCACGCGGTGATGCCTCGGAAGGTTGGAGGCCGGTCCCGGGGATGGACATCAATCCGGAATCACCGTCGTTTCCCGCTGCCACCGGTCCGCTGTGATGCTGCGGTCGTCTTCGAAGTAATACACCCCGGTTTTCGTTACCACCTTGCGAAAGTGCCTGACCTGGTTTCCGCGTCGCACCGTGCGCTCGATCACCAACCCATTCGGAATGTCGTACGATTGCTCCTGGATGCCTGGCGGAACATCCGCATCCCCCTCCTGCAAGCGGAAGTCATCGGGGTTGGGGGGCGAGCCCGCGTCCAAGCCCAGCCGTGCACCACGCTCGTCCCATCCGCGGGATGCCGCCTCGTGTTGCCGGGAAGCGGCTAGATTTTCCTGGGCCAAACGCAATCGTTCGGCCTCCGCCAAATAGGCCGCCAACCGGTCCTCTGTCCCTTCCCCCAAAGTGCGGTAAGCCGCATCATAGGCGCGTGCCTGCTCCCGGGCCATGGCGCGTCGCTCCCGTGCGCTGCGGTCCCAGTCCCCGTCCAATTCCCGGAACGTCTGCGCCTCCCGGTCCGGACGCGCACGCCGTGCCCGGTGGTCCTGTCCGTGTTCCTCTCCCGTGGCAGCCAACAACCGGTGTTGCCGGTCGACCTCCCCTTGTTGAGACGACAAACGACCTGCCGCCCGGTCCGCCACGGCTGCACCATGCGCTTGGGCACGATCAGAACGATCCGCAGCATCTGCCTGACGCCGAACTGACGCCGCTTCCCCCCCCACCTGCACCGCATCCATGCTTGCGGACTGGGATTCCAGCGCTTCGCGCCGCCCTTGAACCCGTTCCTGCGCCTCTCCCGATCGTTGGTTGCGCAAGGCCAAATCCCCCTCCCGCCGTTTCTGAACGCCGACCAGCCGACTCCTTTCCTCCGATTCCAGGGCCTCTTGGTAATAGCGTTCTGCCTCGTCCGGCCCCTCTCCTTGGCGGGAAGCCGCTACCTGGCGGGCATGGTTCCGGGCGGCCTCTTCAGCCGCCTCGCGCTCGGCGCGGCGCGCATCTTCAGCCGCCTCGGCTTCCAGCCTACGCCGTTCCTTGTCCGCCGCCTCCGATGCAGCGCGATCGGCCGCCGATTGCGCAGCCGCTGCGGCTTCTGCAGCCCGCTGGGCTTCAGCATCCGCCCGACTCCGGGCCGCATCCTGCTCCGCGGCAGCCGCCGCCAGCCGCTCCTGCTCCTTGGCAATCCGCTCCAACCGGGTGCCCGGGTACCGCTCCTCGGGAAGTACCGCCTGCGCGCGGCGGTAGGCCTCCGCGGCCGCGTCCCAGCGCTGCGCCAAAAAGGCCTCGTCGCCCGCCCGGATGGCCGCATCGTACTGCGCCCGCCGTTCCGCTTCAGACGCGGCGGCGGCCTGCGCAGCAGCCTCCCGGTCCGCCCGAGTGCCCGCCTCAGCGATGCGCTGCTCGCACAACGTGATCCGTTCTTGGGGATACCGTTCAGCAGGCAGCAGCCCCGCTGCTTCTCGGTACTGCCCCAGCGCATCCGTGAAAGCGGAGGCCTTGAAATTCTTGTCCGCCAATTTGATCAACTCCTCGTAGCGGGCTGCGCGTTCCGCCAAAGCCGCCGTGGCCGCTGCCGCGTCCTGGATGGCCGACTGGCACGAGGCGGCTTGTTCCCGGGGGTAACGTTCCCCGGGCTTGAGCTCGGTGGCCTCGTTGTAGAGTTTGAGGGCCTGTTGGAATTGGCCTTCGCGGAAAGCGCGGTCCGCACTGGCCACGACCCCGTCGTACTTCGCATTCGCCCCCATCTCGGCCTCCCGAGCGGCCACCCGAGCAAGCCCGTCCTGGGGCTCCCGGGCAGTAGGACGCATGGCAGCGGCATCCTGAAACGCCGTCCGCGCTCCAGACAATTCATCCTTCGCCAGCGCCTGGTTGCCTCGAGCGAGGAGGTCTTGGAACCGTTTTTCTTCCGCTGCTGCTGCTGC
>JBIKTK010000228.1:0-3421 GCA_044348125.1 Flavobacteriales bacterium
CCGCCAGCCAAATGAGCGCGTTGGTCCATCGGAGGGTCCAGGGCAAGGGGGTTTCTGCTGCATGCCAAACCCAAGCATTCACATAATAAAGCACCGGAAACTCCCCCGCTCCCTTCCCCCCGGTTCCGTGTTGCAGGTGGATGGCCGGTTCCCAGAAGTGCATTCCCCCCTCGAAGTAGTTCAGGGTCTGGGACAGGGCATCTGCCTGGCGCCATTGGTGGATGGAACGGGGTGGCAGTTGCAATGTGGTGGAGACATCCCACGCCCAAGACAGCCCCAACACCAGGCACCACCAAACGACCACGCTGTGCCACCAAGCTGTTTTCACAGGCCCAAAGTAACGAAGGGTTGTCATCGGGTTTGCAAGTGCCTGAATTCCGGCCGTTACTTTGCAATCCGCAATCGCATCGTACCCATGGCAAAGAATTTGGTCATCGTGGAGTCGCCTGCCAAGGCAAAAACCATCGAGGGTTACCTCGGCAAGGACTTCATGGTCAAGTCCAGCTATGGGCACATCCGGGACCTTCCCAAGGGTTCCAACAGCGTCGACGTGGAAGCGGGCTTTGTCCCGCAATATGTGGTGCCAGAGGACAAGAAGGCCTTGGTTCGGGAGCTGAAGAAATGGGCGAAAGAGGCGGAGGTGGTTTGGCTTGCGACGGACGAGGACCGCGAGGGAGAGGCCATCTCATGGCACCTCGCGGAAACATTGGGTCTGCCGCTGGACAAGACGCGGCGCATCGTGTTTTCGGAGATCACGAAGCCGGCCATCCTGCGTGCCATTGAGTCGCCGCGGACGGTGGATTTGGACTTGGTGAATGCCCAGCAAGCCCGGCGGGTGCTGGATCGGCTTGTGGGCTTCGACCTGAGTCCGGTGCTGTGGCGCAAGGTGCGGCGCGGGCTGAGCGCGGGCCGGGTGCAGTCGGTGACGGTGCGCATCGTGGTGGACCGGGAGCGGGAGATTGAGGGGTTCCAGTCGGAGGCCACGTTCCGGGTGGTGGGCATCTTCGTCTCCAACGGGACGGCTTTCCGCGCGGAGCTATCGGAGCGGTTCTCGGCGCTGCGCGACGCGGAGGCGTTTGTGACGGACTGCGTGTCCGCCATCCACCAGGTGCGGAGTGTAGAGATGAAACCGGCGACCCGGAAGCCGGCCGCGCCGTTCACGACGTCCACGCTGCAGCAGGAGGCATCGCGGAAACTGGGGTTCCCGGTGGCGAAGACCATGCGGGTGGCGCAGAAGCTTTACGAAGCCGGACACATCACTTACATGCGTACCGACTCGACGAATCTGAGCGAGACCGCATTGGACGGAGCGGCGGCCGCCATCGAGCAGCGGTATGGCGCGGCGTATGCCCAGCGGCGCACCTTCAGCAAGTCCGCCAAGGGCGCGCAGGAGGCGCACGAGGCCATTCGCCCCACCGACTTCACGGCCATGGCCATCGATGGCGAGCGGGACGATGTCCGGTTGTACGAACTCATCTGGAAGCGCTCCATCGCCTCGCAGATGGCGGATGCGCGCCTCGAGAACACCACGGCCATCATCGACATTTCGACCCGTCCAGAGCACTTCTCGGCGAAAGGCCAGGTCGTCGCCTTCGACGGCTTCCTCAAGGTATACACAGAAAGCACGGATGAGGATGCGACCGAGGAGAAGGATGGAGAGGGAGACAGCGGGAAGTCCTTGCTCCCTGCCATGGTGGTAGGCCAAACCCTCGAACGCAAAAACCTCACCGCCACGGAGCGTTTCTCCAAGCACCCCCCACGGTATACGGAAGCCAGTTTGGTCAAGCGCCTGGAGGAACTCGGCATCGGCCGGCCGTCCACGTATGCACCGACCATCTCCACGGTCCAGAAGCGGGAGTACGTGGTGAAAAAGGACCTCGATGGGACGGAGCGCAAATACCGCGTGGTGGAACTGCAGGACGGAACGGTCCGCACGCGGGTCGAGTCGGAAAACACGGGGGCAGAACGGGCGAAGTTGTTCCCAACGGACATCGGCCGGGTGGTGAACAACTTCCTGGTGGCGAACTTCCCGGACATCGTGGATTTCCACTTCACGGCGCGGGTGGAGGAGGAGTTCGACGTGATTGCGCAGGGAGCCATGGACTGGCGCCAAATGCTGCGGAACTTCTATGCTCCGTTCAAGGGGAGCGTCGAGCGGTTCAACCGGCCCACGGGGGCCACAGCGGTGGTGGATGCGCCCCAAGAACCAGAGCCCACGGAGGGCATCGGAGACCGTTTCCTCGGCGAGGACCCCACCACGGGAAAGCCGGTCATCGCGCGCTTGGGACGTTACGGGGCCTTGGCCCAAATCGGCGCCCGAGACGACGAAGAGAAGCGGTTCGCCCCCCTGCTCAAAACGCAAAGCATCGAGACCATCACCCTGGAGCAGGCGCTGGAGTTGTTCAAACTGCCCCGCCAGCTCGGGGAATGGGAGGGCAAGGTGGTGACCGCGGCCATCGGCCGCTTCGGGCCCTACCTCCGCTACGATGGGGGATTTTACTCCATCAAGGCAGCGGATGGGGATGACCCCCACTCGATCACGTTTGAACGCGCCATGGAGGTCATTCAAGCGAAGAAGGATGCAGATGCCCAAGCGCTCATCCGGGTGTTTGATGAGGATCCCGAGGTGAAGGTGTTGAATGGCCGTTATGGTCCCTACATCAAAGCGGGCAAGCTCAATGCCACGATTCCGAAGAAGGAGGATCCGGCGGGCATCACCTGGGAGCGGGCGCAGGAGCTCATCGAGGAGGCAAAAAAACGCCCGGCGAAGGGGCGCAAGCGCTCGTCTTGAAGGGGCGGCTCGCCCCCCGCTGGCAGGAAGCGGAAGGATGGAACTGTTTTTTGATGAACTTTGACGCCCATGAGCAACGGTTTGTATGACTTGTTCTCGTCGGTGCCGATGCCTTGGTACAGCAACGCCGAGGGGACGCCACGGTTGGCCGAAAGGGTCGAAGTACACCGCATCGACCACCGTCCCGAGCTCGAGGGGGCACGGGTGGCCATCTTCGGAGTGCAGGACGGGCGACGCAGTGGGGACAACGAGGGGTGTGCGGCGGGTTCGGAAGCGATTCGCGAGGCACTTTACCGGCTCACGCCGCACCGAAACTGGCAGACCACGGTCGACCTCGGTGACCTCCGCCCAGGGGTTACCACCGCGGACACCCTCGCTGCCGTCCGCTCGGTCGCCTCGGAACTCATCGAGATGGGCATCATCCCCATCGTCCTGGGCGGCGGCCACGACCTGACCCTGGGGCTCTACCGCGCCCTCGAGACCCTGGGCCTACCCGTGAACCTCGTCACCTGGGACCACCGCCTCGACTTCGGTGCCGACCCCGAAAACACGACCGCCCGGAACTACCTCAACGAGATCATCCTCCACGAGCCCAACTACCTCTTCGACTACGTGAACGTGGGACACCAG
>JBIKTK010000013.1:0-10402 GCA_044348125.1 Flavobacteriales bacterium
TTCTAACGTTTCTACCGTTCGGGTTGCAGCGACCCCTATTTCCGTTATTTTTGGCCGCCCATTTAGGCCCGGCTGTTTTTTTTATACTGTTTATACTCATCCGCCCATTCGATGAAGCTGTTCGATTTTGCCTTTGTTCCCAACTACCCACAACCCATTGAAAAGCTCAGCCAATTTGCGGAACCCGAACCTTGGGGACGGGCACATCGGGTGTTAAAAAGCTATTTCAATCACATGTTCGAGAAGGTTTATGATGACGGCCTCATCGTAAGCTCTCGTGATGGTGCGTATGCAGCGTTCAACACTGGTCTCACCAATGGTCAGTTCGAACCCATTTTTGCGGTTTTTGCAAAAAACGAACGTCCCGATGCGCAAGCATGGTTCTTTCGGGGCTTTGGCATCCAGAACCGCAAGGGACTTGGTGAATTGTTGGTAACGGATTTCGACACCTTGCCCCATCGGGTTCGATTCGTTGAAAACTTATCAGATTTGCTTTATGATCCCAGAAAGGGGGCACCACGTTGCCATTGGCGTGCGCTTTTCCTGGATCATTTGAAACGAATACCACGGCCATTTTTGGAGCATGCATTGGATGGAAGGCTGACCATTCCCAACGTGGTTGGGTTGGAACGTGAAGAGGCACAGGCCCGTTACGAGGCTTTCCGAGAGGAGATGGAAACAGCGGACGATGCTTTGGATTTTATGATAGGGGCTGCGGAGGTCGCCTTGGAGCAAGCCATGGACCGTGTTCACAGCGACTACAAAACGGCTGTTCCCCAATGGCATGCGAAGGACCGGGTGGTGAACTTGCTGCTCCCATTGGCCTTGTATAATCCGCGTGAAGTTGATGCTGCCCTCTCGGTTCGTTTGGATGAACATGGGAACTACGTCGGCGAGCATCTTCTCACTCTGGAAATGGCATACAACAACGCTCGGTTGATCGCAAAACCTGAAGCTGCTTGGTTGCTAGAGAGTTTGAAGACAAACCGCCGTGCCACCCAAGTTGTACGAAACGGAGGTGGCAGCAGGACAGAGCGCGGTTCGGAGAAAACGAGTTTCGCAGATTCGAGGCGGTCTTCTGAACCTGAAGACTCACCGAGGTGGCACGATGCACCATCTGGATTTGAGGATTTCAGGGATTGAAATCTGGGGCCGAGCCTTCAGCACATTCCAATCGAATTTTGTACCTTGGAATGAACGAAGGGAAACGAGATGTCACACCGAAGGATTGTCATTTTTTTGGGTATTTTGCTGTCGGGCGTGCACGGAAGAGCCCAAGTAGCCTGCGATTGTGATGGTTTTTCGGGAAATCATGCATGCAGTGGGGTCGACTTGATGTCCGTCAAGTCCCTGGCAGAGTTGGGCGGAGGCGCCAATGGAAACGATTGTTGGGGTTGGGTGGATCCCAATTCAGGGAGGGAATTTGTCTTGTACGGCCGAGCCAATGGTACCGCCATTGTGGACATCACCAATCCATTGAACGTTCGGTACATTGCCAATTTGCCCACCAACACGGTGAGCAGTTTGTGGCGTGACATCAAGGTTTATGGTCACCACGCGTACATTGTTTCTGAGGCATCTGGCCATGGGATGCAAGTTTTGGATCTGAGCATCCTTCCTGGATTGCCGCTCGGTTCAACCACCCTTTTGGCTGCGAACCACGTGTACAATGCCTTCGGCAAGGCCCACAACGTTATCATCAATGAGGACTCGGGATATGGTTATGCAGTGGGGTCCAATACATTCAACGGGGGGCTTCATGTATTTGCGTTGGACAACCCTGCGCAACCGGTCATCGCGGGTTCCTATGATGCTTATTACACCCACGATGCACACCCGGTGATTTACCATGGTCCCGACCTCGACCATGTTGGACGAGAAATTGTTGCTTGCTTCAATGGATACAATGG
This sequence comes from Flavobacteriales bacterium, assembly GCA_044348125.1. GTDB lineage: Bacteria > Bacteroidota > Bacteroidia > Flavobacteriales_D > Sanyastnellaceae > CAMCYM01. The sequence goes on from JBIKTK010000013.1 coordinate 1,911, forward strand.
ACTGCACATTGTGGATGCTACGGTGAAATCAGACATCGTTCCTGTTTCGAGTTTGGTCTACAACCAACTGGGATATACCCACCAGGGTTGGTTTTCTGAAGACCATCGATTTTTATACGTCAATGACGAACTAGATGAAATGAATTTCGGAGTGCCAACGCGTACCTACATCGTGAATGTAGAGGATTTGGATGCACCCTTCATTGCGGGGGTTTTTCAAGCTCCCGTCGCGGCAATTGACCACAACAATTACGTTCGGGGTTCTCGATTGTACCAGGCCAATTACCTCAGCGGATTGAGAATTCTGGATCTATCGAATGCAGAAGATGGTTCCCTGGAGTTGATCGGCTACTTTGACACGAACCCAGAGTCGGATGCGGCCCAATTCCAAGGCGCGTGGAGCGTTTATCCCTATTTTCCGTCTGGTAATGTTGCGGTGAGCACCATGACCCATTTGTACATCGTACGTCCTTCGGATGAGATTTGGAACGAACCTGTGGCCATCATTCCAGGTTGTACTTATTCGTTTGCAGGCAATTACAATCCCAATGCGAATTCAGACGATGGAAGCTGTGTGGCCACGGGCTGTACCGATCCAGCAGCATTGAACTTCAATGAGCAGGCGGTGATGGAAGATGGAGGTTGCATTTACTACGCGGGAAACGCAGATTGTCCTGCGGACATTACAGGGGATGGTGTGGTCTCCGTTGCGGACATGTTGAATGTGTTGGCAGCATTTGGGGAGGCTTGTGAACCGCAATAACCCAAGGATGAAGAGAACAATCAGGTTGGGCGTCTTGCTTTTGCCGTTGCTCGGTATGGGGTGCGTTCGAGATCGGTTTGCGCTGGATGAGGAGACGGATTGGGGAAGCAACACCTCCGAATGGGGAATACCATTGGGTGGAGGAAAACTGACCTTGATGAATGCACAACCTTGGTTAGAATCCGTGGGCATTCAATCGGAACCCATCACGGGGAATTGGGAGTGGGTCAAGCCATTCGATCTGTTTTCTTACCAAGCCGATGCGCTTTGGACCCTACCGAGTTCGGACTGGAATTGGGGACAGAGTCTGGATGCCACATCCGCTTCCACCTTCAATGCACTCCCCCCGGGCGTGGTCTTTCAATTGCCTTTGTCGGGAACCATTCCGCTGGACTTTCCAGATGGAATGGTTGTCGAAGAACTTCATTTCGATGGTGGATTTCTTCTTGTGAATGTGACCTATACGCTCGGCGTTCCTTTGGATTTGGCCTTGCAATTTCCTTTCATCATCCAGAATGGGGAGCCCTTGGTGGCGCAAACCAGTTGGTCGACTCCTGGTGTCTATCAATGGGAGATACCACTCGCTGGTTGCATTTTACAGATCCCTGGCAATCAGTTGGATGGAATTCCTTTTGAGGCGCTGATTTCGATGACTTCGAATGGCAATGTGGTGTCAGCAGGTGATGGCGTCCAACTCTCAGGAACATGGGATTGGGAGGGTTGGGATTGGATGACAGGCTCAGCGGGTGCTCCGGCACCCATTGCGTTTTCCGCTTCGACGGTCATTCCCGTTTTCGATTGGGGGCCTGGAGGCATTCTGCACATCGCTGACCCAAGCATCGACTTAGAAATAGAGAACAGCACAGGAATCTCGATCGGTTGGGGTTTGACTGATTTGGTCTTCTGGCATGAAGGCGTGGGAACCCCGGCTGGAGGTTGGCAAATTGAGTCTCCCCCATGGATAGCGGCATCTCCTGGTTTGGGACTTTCTGCGTTCACGGTCCATTCGATTGACAACACGGGGACCAACCCAGCGTTTTCCAACCTGATCGATTTGAAACCCACTTCAGCGGATTGGACGGGATTCGTTCAACCCAACCCGGGAGGGGCGGCTCCCAACTTCATTGCGCGCAATTCTTCCCTCACAGCGAGGGGGAAGTTGAGGTTTCCCTTGTACGGATATGCCTCAGGTTTCATGCTGCAAGACACCTTGAGCTTGGAGATATCCAATGCATTGGAGGATGCACTTCAAGACCCTCTGGATTGGACAGACGTCGCTTCCGTTACATTGCGTATCCAGTCGCGAAATGGACTACCTCTCTCCTTAACGGCTCAAATGTTGTTTTTAAATGAAGCCCTCCAGCCAGTGGATTCCCTTTTTTTGGAGGAAGGAATGTTGTTGACGGGGGGACAATTGGATGGAAGTTTGACGCCTGGGGATCCCAACTTTGGCCGAGTGGTTGAACCGGGCCTGCAGACACTGGACATTGAAATCAACCGGGAGCAGGCACAGCTGTGGATGAACAGTGGGATTGAGCATTTGGTCATCCGGGCGGCAACTTCAACCCAAGGCGCTGAATCCCAGTGGGACGTTCGATTCTATCCAGAGGATGCCCTCGAGCTTCAATTCGCGTTGCGGGTGGCACTTGATTTGAACCCATGAAGTTCGCGAAGTACTTGTCATGGTCTCTGGGAATTCTCTCAGCAGTCGCAGCTCAAGCCCAGGATGATTTTGCTCTGTCGTTGTTGCGATCCGTTCCACAGCACAGTCACCTCTTACCGGGGAGCAGACCTGCGGTTCGGGCTCACTTTGCACCTTTCGGCATGTCGTCTATCCATGTTCAGTTGGAAAACGATTGGTTTCATCCAGGGATGTGGTTTGAGGAGGTCGATGGGCGCGGGGTTTTTCAACCGGAACGATTTCTGGAGGATTTGGAGGAGAGCAACCGATTGGGATACCGACAGTCGCTTGAGTTGCTCTCGCTCGGTTTTTCTACCGGTAGAGACCAACGGGATTATTGGGGGATATCGGTTCGACATGCCATGCATTTCGGGGTGGGGCTGCCTGGTGATTTCCTTTCGTTGCCTTGGACCGGGAATGCCCAATGGGAGCGCCATGGAGGGGTCGTCAATGGGGGAGGGTTGAACTTTCAGTTCCAGCAGCACTTGGAGGGAGGGGTTCTCTGGCATCGCACTTGGGATGAGCGTTGGTCTTCTGGAATTCGGATGAAGGGCATTCTAGGGCTTCAGTTTGCAGGGCTCAGAGATGTGGAATGGGAATGGAGAACAGACAGCACCACCTACGCTTATACGATGTTAGGCACAGGCACTTTGGAAACGAGCAACCTTTCCGCTCTTTGGGATGCAACTACGGTCGGCACATCACCGGATCTTCTGGGAATCCATCAGATTTGGGAGGCCAGAAATCCAGGTTGGGGATTGGATGTGGGAATCGAATGGAGGGCGAAGCCTGGGCTTGCTACCTCCCTTCATTTGGTGGATTGGGGCAGGATTTTCTGGAAGTCAGATCCGGTGGTTTTCACTTTGGAGCCGAGTGAATGGCGTTTTGATGGAATTCAATTGGGGGACATCCTCGATGAGGAAGACCTTTCACAGGATTCAATATCAGGATGGGGGGAAGCCTTCTTTAATCAAGCGGATTCTTTGGCCCAATGGTCAAAAGTAGATTCGGGTTTTACTACCCGACTTCCATGGACGCTTCGGTTGCAACATCGGAACGAACTCTATCAAACTGAAGCGGGAAAGGGTGGGGTAGCCGTTCAGCTGCAATGGTCCCCCCATACCGAATCTCCAGCGCAAAGATCCTTTTTGGGCATAGCCTTTTACCACGAGAAGGGGAGAGGCGGATGGAGCCTTGTTGGGTCCATGGATGATCAAAAGGCATTTGCCCTGGGGACTGCCGGGAGCATCCAACTCGGCCCAGTGCAATGGTATGTTTCCATCGATAATCTCCTCGTAAGTCGCATGGTGGCATTCGAACGGCAAGACCCAATGGGTGGGGGAAGCACACGTCTTCTCTTCCCTTACCACGCCGAATACATCCAGTTCCATACGGGTCTGCAGTTCGTCCTCAGAAAAAAAAAGGAATGAACTCGCGGACTGGCATCTCATCGAAAATGGACTATTTTCGCACCCCGATTGCGAATGAAGATGGCCATCGACTTGCCCTTGCTTACCCAAGTTCGATACTTGGCACTTGATGAAGTTTTCTCCTACGAAGAGGGAGAGCGATTGCCTGAACCCCCTCTCTTCAAGGAAGATTTGCTTCGACATGTCAACAAGCGGTTGAGGGAAGCCGATAAAGCTGCTGCACCCATTGCCATGCGTACCCTGGAGAAGGACATTCAGGATTTACAGGCAATATACGGAGTACGTGTCAAGAAACTGAGCAGAGCAAAGCGCGCCTATTACTGCTATGCAGAGGCAGGCATGCGCATTCGTCGAAACCGCCTACGCGCGGGGGAATGGACACGGCTCCAGCGTTGTTTAACGGCATTGGAAGAGGTGGCTCCTCAGGATCGAACAGGTGGCCTACGTGAGACCATTGCGAAACTCCGGTGGCAATTCGGAGGTTCATCTTCTCCCCACAAGCCGGATGTGTCAAGATGGGTTCAAGGAGAGGGGGACTTGGGAAAGTACCTCGATTTTGCACTGGAGGCATTGACCCATGGCCTGCATGTGAGGTTCAAGGTCGAATCATGGGATCCACCCTCCCAGTTGTTCGAAGGGTATCCCTTGATGTTGACACCAGGACCGGTGGGTTGGAAGCTTTGGGGGGTAGCGGTCTCGGGGGATTCAGCTGTAGGAGGTCCGCCTCACGACGGTGTTCCATTTTGGGGAATTTCTCTTTGCGACATCTCAGACTGGAACATCCAAGACAGAACGGAAACAGTACTCCCCTCCACCTTGTTCTCCGCCTTGCAAGCAGCACAGGCCATCCGAGTTCAGAGTCGAACCAGCTCCGGATTTTTGGGTAGACCGGAAGCCGAGGAGATTCGCGTTTGGTTTGCGGAAGACGCATTCCATTCTGAGAAAAAACTCGCAGGTCTTCAACCGATTGGGAAGCCTGAAGCCAGTGCAGGAGGGAAGATTTGGACTTTTCAGGGCATCCCTGATTTGGATTTTGTCCGTGCTGTTTTTTCTTATGCTGGTGCTGGCCAAATCCTCGAACCCTTCTCACTCCGCGATCTAGCCAAACAAGAATTGGCCATCCTCTGGAAGGGTTACGGAAAGATGTTTGGTCCCTGAGTTGCTGAAGTAAGTATTCCCGAAACGAGCTCAGCGCGCACTCTCTCCCCACAGCGCATTGTCGAACAGCATTTTGCCATTTTCCCAGAATCCACGAAACAGTGGGTCGTCCACAAAATAGACAGCCTTTCCTCCTCCGATGGGTTGGATACCGATCGAAAGGCTGTTTTCAATTTGTTCGGATACCAAGTGACCCGCAAAACCATTTACGGGCAAAGCAGGGGAGGGAATTCTACCGATTGACCAGCCTGATTCCAAGTATTCATAGGCGGTAGAGCTGTTCTTCAATGTGAAATAGGGTTGCGAAACGCCTTGGCTGAGCGGGTGGGACCGATCCCACTCTAAGGCATATATGGCGCCTTCAATCGAACGGTCAAGGTTCTCACGTGAGCGGTTAGCAAAATCTCGGTTTTCCGGTTTGCGATCGGATTCCTCTGAACGGGATTTTCTTTTGATTCCGAAACGTGTGTCGCTCTCCAACATTCCCAATCCGGAGCCGATTGCAATCAAAGTGCCGCCCTTTTCAACCCAATCACCTAAGCGGCTCGCCAAATCCTGTCCATTGCGATAAAATCCGGCTGGAACGACCACAACATCGTATCGTTCCAATTCAGAGGCATCCCATCGCTGGGCATCGATGATGGAGACAGGATACCCCAGTTCCTGCTCCATGTGCCACCAAACTTCGCCCAAATTCAAGGCCGAAACGGAAGGGCCTCCCAACACGGCGATGTCCGGTGAATCTAACATTTGCCAGTGTTCAGAGCCCAAATCATATCCTGTTTCCGCTTTCGAGCTGGTGAGCGTATAAATTGGACTCATGGAACCCTGCCAGCCGGTCTTTACGGCCTGTTCAAATGCTGTGCGATCGATGAAAGGTGACTTCTGATCAGATTTCAAACAAACATAACTACCCCCCGGCAGGGAATGCCCCTGGAAAACACAGGGCGCATCGGAATGACGCAAGCGCAGTCCAGCACGCAACCACTGAGCAATCACCCGTTGATCCCTGGTGGCGGAGGGAACAAATGCAAAACCCAGCGAGGCATCCGGAACAAGGGGCCATTGAGGTGCTGCCGCAGGTGTCGTGCCCACTCTGACTCCGAGGCGATCTTCCAATGCATAAGCTTCGAGACCCCAGGCAAATGGCAACGCCCAGCCCGTCAAATCATAGGTCATCGAATCCTCTGGGAGTTCATCCGGATCAAAAAGGACTTGAAGAAATGCGCCATGGGTCTGATGCGCTGAAATGGCCCAATCATCGGGATGTGAAACGAAGGGAACCGTTTTTCTCGATGGGTAGCTGAATGCACTCCGTCCTTTTTTCACAGGGGCCTCAAGTTTTCCAAACTCAATGTCATGGGAACGCAAAAAAGCCTGGAACGCCTCGCGCTGAGCCGGTGAGTTTCGGCCCGAAATCACATAGGTTTTGTATTCTCCCCATGGATTCTCGCGGTTTTTAACATGGTAATCAAACAAAGCGTCTTGCAACCCATCCACATGTTGTGAGCTTGTTTCAAGGAGTGCCAGTGAGCTTTCGACGTGGTTCTCAATGCGGAAGGCCAAACTCAATTCATCCCCCTCACTGTTCTCCACCAAAACTCCTGCACGAGAACTGCCTCCTTGTTCATAGGTAAGGCCGATGGCACCGTGGTACATGGGATAGGTGTCTCCGTAGCTTGGATAGTACAAGTCGAAGTCCTCTCCTGTGTAAAAAAGGGCACCGCGCCTGTCGAATCGTTTGGCTGTGGTTTGGCCTACAAACCCTTGAAAGTCGCGCTGCCAATCCGTGATCACAGCATGATAAGGCTTCGCCGCTGGGGCGAAATAGTAAGGGCTGTCGATGCCCATTTCATGAAAGTCACCATGCACATGGGGCATCCATTGCAACATCAGCGCCATTCTGCTCGCACTCTCTCTTTGTTGTAACCAAGCCCAATCCCGATTGAGATCGAACAAATAGTGGTTTACCCTGCCTCCCGGCCAAGGTTCATCATGTTCCCAAGAAAGCGGATCCGCGTTGGGCCATCCTGACGCCCGACTGGTAAAAAATGAAACATAACGATCGTGGCCATCTGGATTCAAGCATGGGTCAATGATGACCACCAGGTTATTCAGCGCTTCATGCCAATCAGGAAACTGAGAGGGCGAGGCCGCGCAAACACGGTACAGAACTTCTAAAGCCGATTCCGTACACACGGCTTCGTTCCCATGTACTCCATAACTCAACCACACCACGGCCAAGTCATCCCACTTGGGATCTCCACGTTCACCTCGAATCCGCCGCAGGTGATCTGCTTGAATGGACTCTAAATCGGAAGCGTATTGTGGCGATGCAACCACCAGTACCTGCAGAGGGCGCCCTTCGTAAGTGGTTCCATAGGTCAGCTCGCGCGCATGGGGCGTGTGGGTGGCCAAGTACCGTGTGTAGGCTACGACATCATGGTGAAACGTGAATCGTGAACCGAGGGGATACCCCAAGAAAGTGCCTGGGTCTTGAAGTGTTCCATGCGTCAAGGGTTTCATTTGGGCGTGAAGTCGGCCCAATGACAGATGTGGAGTGACCAAGCACATTGCCACAAGCCATGGCCCCAAGAGAAAACAGCGAAGGGTATTGCTACATTTCATGTCGTGAAAGTACGAATGCGCACCACCGGTTCATTGGAATCCGTTTGTCGACGTTTGGCAGCAATTTGGGGTTGCGAGGTCTTGGGGATTCAGTCGGATCGGCGCTCATTGGGGTTACAAATTAGAGGAGCCAACCAGGTTGTTGTGCGTGCTCCGTTGGAAATGTTGGATGAGGATGTCTTGCACTGGGCCCTGGAGCGCCAACATTGGGTGCACCAAAAATTGAATGTTTTGCGTGCTTCGAGAAGGGTGCCCGTGGTCCAGCCGGGAGAGGGTTGGGTTTGGTTAGGAGGGGAGCCCGCGGTCATCCGTTGGGAACTCCAAGCGCCCCGATGGCAACATGGTTTGCATCACAACCGAGATTCACCGGTTTCCTTTCTCATCAAAGGTCCCTTTTCGAGGGAAGCAATGTCTAAAATGCTGAAGCACCGGTTGGAACATATTCTTATGGGAGCTCTGAAACAGGCGTTAGAGGAGGCCGTATCCGCGCTCCAAGTCCAATTGGGAAACCAATGGTCTCCACCACAAAGGGCCATCCAGATCCGCTCGATGCGCTCGCGTTGGGGCAGTTGCAGCCGACACGGTGGGATGCGTTTTGCTTCCACGTTGGTTCATGTTCCCCCAGCTTGTTTGCGCTATGTTGTTTTTCACGAAGCAACACATTGGATCCACTTTCATCATGGGCCTTCGTTCTATGAACTTCTATCCAAATTGCTACCTGATTACAAGACAACAGAAACGCAATTGAGCGCGATGGGATGGGTTTGGGAAGATGGAATCCAGCTTCCAACGAATCCAGAGTGAGGAGAAATTACTCAATAAAAAAAGCCGG
>JBIKTK010000229.1:0-3418 GCA_044348125.1 Flavobacteriales bacterium
CGCAAGAAAGAAGCAATCATGAGACGGATGGCGGGCATCTCGGTGGTTTTGGGGAGCTTTCTGGGGTTGGGCTGGGTGATGGGGTTGGGATGTGGACACCATCCATTGACTGCTGAATCTATTCCCATGGAGGGGTCCGTGGTCCGCTATGAACGTACCCATTGCTTCGGACCTTGCCCGGTCTTTCGGGCCGCATTTCATCCAGACGGAAGTGCCCAACTCGAAGTCATTCGCCCTTTTCCCGATGGGCCGCTCTCCAAGCTGACGCCCGGTCGCTACCGGGGAATGTGGGTCTTACCCGATCGTTCGGCTGTACTCGACATCGCGGATGACCTCCAGTATGGCGGCTTGGCATCCGAATATGACAATCCCAGGGTGATGGATGTGCCCTCGGTCATCACCGAGATCGGTGGCCATGTGGTGCGCAATCGCTTCGGCGGGCCTGACCTGGGGAGACTCTATGGCGCTTTGGATCGGTGGCTGGAGGTGGTGGCATGGGAGCCCGTGGTTGCTGCCCAATGAGGCCAACTTGAGTAGATTTGAACCTAATTTTTAAAAATGATGAGAACATACGCTCTTGCGATGGCCCTTCTGCTCGCCTGCACCAGCTGGTTGCGTGCGGACGAAGGCATGTGGTTGCTGCATACGCTGCAGCGGCTCAATGAGGCGGACATGCGCAGCAAAGGACTGCGGCTGACGGCCCAGGACATTTATGATGTCAACCAAGCTTCCTTGAAAGATGCCATCGTCCGCTTGAATGGTGGCATGTGCACAGGGGAAGTCATTTCCTCCAAAGGCTTGGTCTTGACCAACCACCACTGTGCCTATGATGCCATCCAAGGTTTCAGCTCTACGGAGAATGACTATTTGACCGATGGATTTTTTGCCAAATCCTTGGATCAAGAGATGCACATCGAAGGCTTCAAAATCAGCTTCTTGGTGCGCATCGATGATTATACAGCGCGCATGCTGGAGGGCGTCACCCGAGAGATGGGAGAAGCCGAGCGGGAGGAAAAGCTTGCAGCCAATGAAGCAGCCTTGATGAAAGAACTCAACGCAGACGGCAAGAAGGAACTGGAAATGAAGCGTTTCTTCTACGGAAATGAGTTTTACCTCTTTGAGTACAAGACCTACCGGGACGTGCGCTTGGTGGGTGCCCCACCCGAAAGCGTAGGGAAGTATGGTGGAGACACGGACAACTGGATGTGGCCCCGTCATACCGGTGATTTTGCCATGTTGCGCATTTACGCGAACGATGCAAACGAGCCTGCTGACTTCAGCAAGGAGAACCGCCCCTTTGTCCCCCGCCGACACCTGAAAGTGGCAACCGACGGCGTTCAGGCAGGTGATTTCACCATGGTCATGGGCTATCCAGGAAGCACCGATCGATTCCTCAGCAGCCACGGCGTTCGCCAAGCCTTGTCAGGCTACAATCCATCGGTTGTGGACGTTCGGGATTTGAAATTGAAAGTCATGAAGTCCCACATGGATGCAGATCCTGCCGTACGCATCCAATATGCGGCCAAGTATGCACAAACAGCGAACTACTGGAAGTACTACATCGGCCAAAGCAAGGGCCTCAAGCGACTGCGGGTAGAAGACCAGAAAAGTGAACTGGAAGAAGCCTTCGTGCAATGGGTCGCAGCGGGAGATGCCGAACGAAAGGCCACCTACGGAGAGGCATTGGATTTGATTGCCTCCTTCTATGCATCGACCGATGCCACCGTGAAAGGAGACGTTTATGCGCGAGAAGCAGGCTTGGTGGGTGCCGACATCGTCCTTTTCGCCGTTCGCTTCTCTCGGGGAGCAGCCGGCTTGTTTTCGGATGATCCCGAAAAAGTGAAAGCTGCGCAGGCATCATTGACCCGTTTGGCCGACAACTTCTTCAAAGACTATGACCAAGCCACCGATCGAGACTTGTTTGTGCAATTGATGTCCAAATACCAGCGGGATACACCGGCGGCGGCACATCCTTCCTTTTTTGCAACCGTGAATGCGAAATACAAGGGAGACTTTGGGCGTTATGCGGATCAGATGTATGGGAAGAGTTTCCTGGTGGACCCAGACCGCTGCCTCGCCTTCATTCAAAAACCCAACAAGAAAGCCCTGGATGCTGACTTGGCTGTTGCAGCCGGCAACAGCATGTTGGAGCGTTACTTGGCGACCCAATCATCGGACGCGCAAGAAAAGTTTGACCGGGGATATCGGCTCTTTGTTCAAGGATTGCGGGAAATGCAACCCGAGAAGGCATTTGCACCGGACGCCAATTCTACGATGCGGTTGACCTACGGCCTGGTGGATGATTACCAAGCTGCTGATGCGGTGCATTACGACTACTTCACCACGGCCCGTGGCATTCTTGAGAAAATGGACAACACCAATCCCGAGTTTGTAGTGGATGAACGCATGGAGAAGATGTTGATGCAGCGAGATTTCGGACGTTGGGCTGACGCCAATGGGGATTTGCGCGTGTGCTTTGTGCATGGCACGGACATCACGGGCGGCAATTCAGGAAGTCCGGTCCTCAATGCAAATGGGGATTTGATCGGACTCGCTTTCGATGGAAACTGGGAAGCCATGAGTGGCGACATTGCATTCGAACCCGAACTGCAACGAACCATATCGGTGGACATTCGCTACGTGATGTGGGTGGTCGATCGCTATGCAGGAGCCAACAACCTGATCCAGGAGATTGACTTTGTTCCGGGCGTGGGACGCGCTGCGGCGGGACGCTGATTGCCGGAACGCTCCGGAAAGAGGGCTGCCCAACGGGCGGCCCTTTTTTTTACACCGCGTTTCGACTGGCGTTCGAGATGCCGAATCCCGCTCGTTGTGCCAACCGTTCCCAAGCCCTAGGGTCCTCGCTGTGGACGCCATGGTCTCCCGGGTCTGCCGACTCCAGCGCCAGCCGCTGGATGACGTGAAGGGGCCTGGTGAGGTGGTTCCGCAGGGCGATGGAGTCTCTTGTTGCCGGTTGGTTTGCCAACAAATGCGGCAATTCAGCAATGCGCAAAACCCAATGACGTGTTGTTTGGAACTCTTGCTCTATACAAGACCAAACCGGTCCCCAATCGGGATGATCCGCCCAATGTTTCGTTAGTCGGAAGTCGCATTTGCACATGCTTTGCATGCTGTTGTCGACCCAAGCACGAAACAAATCATGGTGGGTGTAGAGATTCATCAGAGCGGACAAGCCATGGGATCCTTCCAATCTGGCCAGAGCGGTTCCCAGACCGAAGTATCCGGGCACGTTTTGCTTCGCTTGGGTCCAGGCCGCAACAAAGGAGGCGGAGTCAGAAGTTGCAATCCCCAGCGCCTCTTTTAAATAACCAGACCACCCAGGCAAGGCCTTCAATGCTTCGTAGGCCCGTCGGCTTTCTTGCGCCAAAAGTTTAAACAACGCCTCCTGGGCCTCTCC
>JBIKTK010000333.1:0-3417 GCA_044348125.1 Flavobacteriales bacterium
AGTGCCGCCAAACCGTATAGTGCGTCACATTCTCCGGCACCCACGCCTCATCGAACGCGCTCGCCCCGAAGGTCAACCCCACGTGGCCCCCTTGGTCCTGCGGACTGTCCACCACCCCTCCGAGGCTCGCCGCCCCGCTCGGCGCGGCCTGTCCACCCCAACCGGCATTCCCCGGCCCCCCGTACGCCCCCATATCCGCCCGCAGTCCCCCCATTCCATACGGCATGTGCGCATCCGTGTGCCAAGGCATCGCCGCATCCACCGCCGGCGACCACGGCTGCAAATGCAGCTCCTCATCCGCGAACTGCGGATTCGACGACACCATGCCCTCACCCCAGAAGAAGTTCGGGGTGTCCTCCCATTCTCCTATTGTGGGATTATAGGTTTGTCCGTCCGGCGTACCGAAGGACCCAAACCCTTGAATCAGGCTGTGGCTGGCATATACACTGGCAGAAGCATCCGAACTGCCTGAAGGAGTGTTGTTTTGAGCACCTAAAATCTGTGCAAATCCTCCTTGAGCATTGTTGCCGTAAACAATGGAGTTTGTAATCTGGTGGAAGCCTTCGCCCAAATCGAGTCCTGCACCGCCGTTTGCAGCAATCGTGCTGTAATCTAAAGCAACAGTAGAATTGGAAGAAATCCCGACGCCTTCATTAGCGAAGATGGGACAATTCTGGACATCTAGCGATCCGCCTTCGCCTACGACGGTAATACCTGATCCGCTGAACCCGCTGATAGACGTATGATTAAGGGTCCAATTGCTCAAGTTTGCTCCTGAATAAATCCCATTATTGCTTGCATTGGGAGAATTTGATTGTAGCGACGATCCTGAAACCGCCACATTGACGGAGCCGAAAAGCAAGATGGAGCCGAGATTGCTATTGGAAATATTTATATCCAATTCATCCATTTCGGAAAACACGAGTCCAACTTCTGATTCTGATAGTGTCGCATTTACCGGTCCGTTGAGCACAAGTCCCGGAGTAGAAGTGTTTTCAATGTTCACATCACGAGAAGTGGAAATGTGGGCAAGTGCTAGGTTCGGCGAGGCTAATTCTTGTAATTGATAAATCCGGATACCGGAGCATTGCCAATCCATCTCATCGTCTCCAGAGCCAGTTGAGTAAACATAATTGTAAATATGGAAGTCGATGCGGCTGCCAGCATTGAACGGTTGATATGACTCGTAAGATTCTCTATGCCAATCGTATAAGTATGCCCCTTCGCTTGTCTCATATTTTTGACGATTATCTTCAAGAAAACGCCAATTATTGTCCGGAGAACTGCATTTGTACCTTACATAGTGGTTGCAGTTATAGTCGGCCTTGGGGGTTTTGCTATCGATTTCAATGTAATACCAGCCCGTTTCTGGTACGGTGATAGGTGGAACAACCCATCCATTCGTAGACTGGTCTGTGTAGAAATCTATTGTCCCATCTTCAGCAAACACTGACAATGTGTCGCCCGAAAGGAACACCTCTGTTGATCCGTATTGGTTCATGAGATTTGTAATCGCTTGCGGATTTTCATTGAAGTTCCACTCGACAATATTTTTGCGAAGTCGTTTGCGTTCAATTGTCAAGTTATCAATGTATGTGTACATTTGATTCATACTACCGTTTGTACTTGCTACGTCATGATAAATGCGAAACTTAATCGTGTCTCCCGCTAGGCAGTGAACATCAGCTTTTGCGATTCGAGCAATTTCTGCATTGTCTTCAATATCGTATGGTGACGTGTATGCTGTCTGCCAAGCGCCTTGGTCCCAAACATCAATTCGCATTCTGCAGTTTCGTTCGTAGCGGCTGCTCTCGTATCGAAAAGAGATTTCATATATCCCATCAATTGTTGCTACCAGAGGGGGTGTAAGGGTTAATTGACCATCATAGTCGTAACTATACCAAATCAATGAAATGTACTGATATGGTACTTGTGTCGAAGTAAAACTCGAATTTCCTTGGCGATTGAAATTTGAGCATCCATTACTTCCACTAGTTGATGAACCAGTGTAGAGATTCGCGGAGCCGTAATCGTAACAATCGAAATCGAACTCACTTGCACTGGATTCAAAGTTGTTGAAATAGAGAATTTCGTAGGGAGAATTAAATGTCGATTCAGATTGGACATTCAAGTAGCTGATGGATTGTGGGGCGCCTGGACCGAAGTTCAAGGGCCCGTCGAGCAAGGTGATGGGACTTGTAGCAGTTCCGAGTGCATTGAAGCCGCCATTCACTTGAATTCCATTTCCTTCGAGATTCACCACCACCCCCGGTTCGATGGTGAGGGTGCAGCCGGCCGGGACGGTGACGTTGTCGACCAGGGTGTAGGGGGAGTTTGCCAGGGTCCAAACGGTGTTGCAGACCTCGCCGCTGACCTCGGAGACGGCCGTGGCCGTGAGGGTGAGGGTGACGGAGGGGTTTGTGGGGTCGTTTGAGGCGATCGTGACGGATTCGGAGTAGGAGCCGGCCGCGGTGGGGGCGAAGACGAAGGTCAGGGTGCCGGACTCGCCCTCGGGGATGGTGAGGGTGGAGGCGCCGGCGTCGAGGCTGAAGGCCGGGTGGGAGAAGGAGGGAGCAGAGAGGAGGGCCGTGCCGTCGCCGACGTTCAGGACGGTGACCGTGGCGGTCGAGGTGGCGCCGAGGGCCGTCGATGGGAAGGCGAGGGAGGTGGCGGTGTAGTCAAGGTCGACTTGGATGCCCTGGCCGGTGACGATGAGGGAGGCCTGGCCGAAGATGTTGCCCACCACCGTCAGCGTGTCGGTGAAGGTGCCAGTGGCCGTTGGGGAGAATTGGACCGTGAGGGTCGTGGATCCGCCGGCGGCGACCGAGACGGGTGCGGCAGCGGCCAGGGAGAAGGGCGCCGCGAGGCCGCCGAAGTAGGCGGTCTGGGTCGTGGCCACGTTGTTCGTCAGGGTGACGGAGAAGGTGGTGGTGGTGCCGACCGTGGTTTGGGCGAAGGTGTGGGTAGGACCCGAGTCGAGTACGAGGCCGACCCCGGTTTGGGCCGCGGCCGGGAGGCCGGCGGCAAACAGCCCACAGAGGAGGATCAGGCCGGACTGCAGCCGGCGAGCGGTGGAATGGAAGGGCGTATGCATGGGAAAGTTGATTTCAAAGGCACTGGAATCCGTAGTAGGACAGGAAAATCAAGAGGTCGTCCGTCCCGACAAATCCGTCTCCGCTGACATCCGGACAGCTCAGGACACAGGCCGCCGGGTCGGGGTCTGTGGCGTACGGGTTGAAGAGGGGACTCGCGGGGTTCGTGCAGCCCGGGCGCTCGTCGCCGTTGCAGATGCCGTCGCCGTCGGAATCGGTCAGGCAGGCGCCGGAGCAGGTGCGGCCTGGGGCGGCGTACAGGCAGGCGGTGGGCTCGGTAGCTGCGGGGTCGAAGTTGCAGCCGGACGGGTCGGTGCAGCCGTGG
>JBIKTK010000323.1:0-10306 GCA_044348125.1 Flavobacteriales bacterium
GACAATGTCACCAGGGCGCAAACGATAAGAGGGAATGTTCACCACATGACCGTTGACTGTGATGTGTCTGTGTGAAACCAATTGCCTTGCACCGCGACGAGAAGGACTAACCCCCATCCGATACACCACATTGTCCAATCTGCTCTCGCAAAACTGAAGCAGAATCTCACCGGTGATTCCTTGACGAGCATTGGCAGCCTTGAACAAATTCTCAAACTGCTTCTCAAGAATGCCATAAGTGTACTTGGCCTTCTGCTTTTCAGCGAGCTGCACAGAATATTCAGACTCCTTCTTCCGCTTACGTGCATTGCCGTGCTGGCCAGGTGCGTAAGGACGACGTTCAAGCGCTTTGTCCGGACCGAAAATGGGTTCACGGAAACGACGGCTTATCTTTGATTTGGGACCACGATAGCGTGCCATGGTATTGCTTTCTTAAGGTTCGAAAAGATGTGAATTATACGCGGCGGCGCTTCGGAGGTCGACATCCATTGTGGGGCATCGAAGTCACGTCCACAATTTCGGTGATTTCAATTCCCATGTTGTGCAGCGCTCGCATGGCACTCTCACGCCCAGCGCCCGGCCCCTTCACAAAGGCACGAATCTTACGCAACCCCAATTCGAAGGCTTCCTTGCCACAATCCTCTGCTGCTACCTGTGCCGCATAAGGGGTGTTCTTCTTCGATCCTCGAAAGCCCATTTTCCCGGCACTGGACCAAGAAATCACTTGACCCTGGTTGTTGGTCAGGGAAATGATGATGTTGTTGAATGAAGAATGGATGTGAACCTGTCCTGAGGACTCCACCACAACCTTCTTCTTCTTTTTGATGTTCTTTGCCATCGTCGATTTGTTTTGGAGGTAATCAGCTCGTTTCCGAGCTCAAAAGTCAATCCGTTTACTTCTTCTTGTTCGCTACCGTCTTCCGCTTTCCCTTCCGGGTCCGCGAGTTGTTCTTGGTGCGCTGTCCCCGCAATGGCAGACCATTTCGGTGCCGGATGCCCCGGTAGCAACCAATGTCCATCAAACGCTTGATGTGGGCGTGGGTCTCAGAACGAAGCTCACCTTCTACTTTAAAACCTGTAGCGATGTTCGTGCGGATTGAGGCGATCTCCTCATCCGTCCATTCTTGAACCTTCTTGTCCACGGATACGCCAGAATCAGCCAGCACCTTGGCTGCGCGACTCCGACCAATTCCATAGATATAAGTCAATGCGATCACCCCGCGCTTTTGACGGGGAATATCAATGCCTGCAATACGTGCCATGCTGATTGGGTTCAAGAAGCATCAACCTTGACGCTGCTTCATTTTTGGATTCTTCTTGTTGATAACGTACAACCTGCCTTTGCGGCTTACGATTTTGCAATCTACTGTCCGCTTCTTTAGAGATGCTCTGACCTTCATGATATCTTCTATTTCTTGTATCGGAATGAGATTCTTCCCTTCGTCAAATCGTAAGGGGACATCTCCACCTTCACCTTATCTCCAGGCAGAATTTTGATGTAGTACATCCGCATCTTCCCGGAGATATGGGCGGTGATCACATGCCCGTTTTCCAGTTCGACACGAAACATGGCATTGGACAATGCCTCTAGAATCGTGCCATCCTGGGTGATCGACGATTGTTTCGCCATTCGCTGTTAACTAATTGACCGTTTATCTTTAAGAACCTCATCTATTTCATCAAAACTCGAAAGCACATCAGGCAATCCATTTCTCACCACAACATCATGCTCGAAATGGGCTGACCTTTTTCCATCTGCTGTTACAATCGTCCAACCGTCTTCAGCTTGACGAACCTCCTTTCGACCGGCATTGATCATCGGCTCAATCGCCAATACCATACCATCCACCAACTGTACGCCGTTTCCGCGGCGGCCAAAATTAGGAACTTCCGGCCATTCATGGAGTTCTTTTCCCAATCCATGTCCAACCAAATCACGAACAACAGAAAACCCCCGGGCTTCTGCCATGGACTGACAAGCGAATCCGATGTCACCCGTTCGCTTACCCACCACAGCCTGAGCAATTGCCACCTCAAGACAGGTCCGTGTAACATCCAAGAGCAACCTATCTGCCTCAGAGATTTCACCGACCGCAAAAGTGAATGCACTGTCTCCATAAAATCCATTCATCAAAACACCACAGTCCACAGAGACAATGTCTCCGGACTCAAGTGCACGATGATCAGGAAGACCATGCACTACGGCTTCATTCACTGAAATACAGAGGGTGCTCGGAAACCCTCCGTAACCTTTGAAACCGGGGATGGCGCCATGGTCACAGATAAACTCCTCCGCAATGTGATCCAACTTCAAAGTCGTCACACCTGGAGCAATCCATCTGGCCACAGCGGCCAATGTACTTCCCACAAGCAAAGAACTTTTCCGGATCAGCTCGACCTCTTCCTCCGTTTTGACACGGACTTGTCGACCCCAACCCATCCTTCTATCAACCTGCTATCCCCCCGACGGGAGATTGCGAACGACCGCGAAGCTTACCTGACTTTAAAAAGCCATCGTACTTGCGGTCCAACAAATGAATCTCAATCTGTTGGAGGGTGTCCAGAACCACACCAACCATGATCAACAGAGACGTACCTCCAAAGAAAATGGCAAAACTCTGTGCCTTCGCAAGCCCCAAATTCAGGACGATAGCAGGCAGAATTGCGATAATGCCCAAGAAAACCGCACCCGGGAGGGTGATATTGCTCAAAATGCTTTCCAAGTAATCTGCTGTAGGCTTCCCTGGCTTTACTCCGGGGATGAAACTGTTCTGGCGCTTCAAATCATCAGCCATCTGCGTGGGATTCACTGTGATCGCCGTGTAGAAGTACGTGAAAACAACAATCATCAGGAAGAACAGAAGATTGTAGAGGAAACCATTGAAGTCGGTCAAACTCAACAACACACTGTTGTTTTGTAAGAATTCTGACTGCGTGAGATACAGCGGCACAAACATGATCGCTTGAGCAAAAATGATGGGCATAACACCCGCAGAATTCACCTTCAAGGGAATGAATTCGCGTGCTCCAGCCCCCTGCGGAAGATGACCACCAGATTGCTGCAGACGTGCCATTTGCACTGGCACCTTGCGCAGCGCTTGTACAAGAGCCACGCTCAGACCAATCACCACCAACAAAATGGCTACCTCAACAAGGAAGAAGTAAACAGAGCCGTCGGGGTGCATGAACTCTTGGATGAGTGCTTGAGGAAACGTGGCAATGATTCCAATCATGATCAGCAAGGAAATCCCGTTTCCAATTCCCCGCTCGGTGATGCGCTCACCCATCCACATGATGGCCAAGGTAGAGCTGATGAGAATCACCACGGCCGAAGCCCACCAAATCCCATTCGGGTTGGCTACCGCTCCGGGAACCGAAACGACGGTAGACGCCAAGTATCCGGGAGCTTGCACCAAGGTGATACCAATCGTGAGAAAGCGTGTCCACTGGTTGATTTTCTTCCTTCCGCTTTCACCGTCCGATTGCAATTTCTGGACACTGGGCACCGCAATCCCCAACAATTGGATGATAATGGATGCGGAGATGTAGGGCATCACACCCAACGCAAAAATGGAAGCCCGGCTGAAAGCTCCTCCTGTAAAAAGGGCCAGGATGCTTCCCAAGCCATCGCCTGCATTGCCACTTACCTGTTCGGCCAGAATATCGCTGTTGACACCTGGAATCACAATGTAAGACCCAATCCGGTAAATCAAGATGAAGAGCAGCGTTACACCGATCTTCTTGCGAAGCTCTTCATGATTCCAAATGTTCCTGAAACTGCCAAAGAAGTCTTTCATCCTGCTTTGAGAATTCGTTTTAGATCGCAATAGCCTGTCCTCCAGCCTTCTCGATGGCTTCGCCTGCAGACTTGGTGAACTTGTGCGCTTCAATCTTGCAACCCGAAGTGAGTTCACCACGGCCCAAAATCTTCACCAAATCACGCTTGCCTGCCATTCCATTCTCTTGAAGGGTCAACAACGTGACTTCGGTAAGCCCCTTCCGGGTAATCAATTCTTGGAGCGTGTCCAAATTGATGCCCTTGTACTCCACCCGATTCGGGCTCTTAAAACCAAATTTGGGCACCCGACGTTGAAGGGGCATTTGTCCCCCTTCGAAACCGATTTTGCTCTTGTATCCGGAACGAGCCTTGGCTCCCTTGTGGCCACGTGTGGAAGTGCCTCCGTGACCAGAGCCTTCACCGCGACCAACTCGCTTTCGCTGCTTCCGCGATCCCTCTGCAGGAGTTAAACTGCTTAGATTCATGGTTATGCTGGTTGAGGTTGATTAAGATTGTACGACTGTGACCAAGTGTTGGACCTTCCGAACCATGCCCAAAATCTGGGGTGTCGCCTCATGGACAACTGGATTGTGAAGCTTCTTGATGCCCAATGCTTGAATGGTCGCCTTTTGACGTTCAGGGCGCTTGATTGCACTCCGGACCTGTGTGATGGTAATCTTTCCCATGGTTTCCTGAGAATTAACCTTGATGGACCTTTGAAATAGAGATTCCACGCATCCGAGCTACCTCCTCAGCACTGCGCAGAGCCAGCAGGGCATTGAATGTCGCCTTCACCACATTGTGCGGGTTAGAAGAGCCTAAGGATTTGCCCAATACATCCTTGATTCCCGCACTTTCCAGAACAGCACGCATTGCACCTCCAGCGATGACCCCTGTTCCCGGGGAAGCCGGACGGATCAAAACGTGTGCACCTGCGTACTTCATCTCCTGGGCGTGAGGAATCGTACCGTTGATCAGTGGGATGGCCACCATTTGCTTCTTGGCGTCCTCAATCCCCTTCTGGATGGCAGTAGCTACTTCCCGGCTCTTGCCGAGGCCATGACCTACTTTGCCCTTTTCGTCTCCAACCACCATGATCGCACCAAAGCTAAAGGTACGTCCCCCCTTTGTTGTCTTTGCGACCCGATTGATGCCTACCAAACGTTCCTTCAAATCTGGATCTCCCGTTCGGGGCTGCTGTTGCTGATCCCGAGGACCGCCCTTTCTTTGTTGACGTTGCTGTTCCATTGCTTCAGAATTTCAAACCACCCTCACGAGCAGCTTCTGCCAATTGCTTTACACGACCGTGATACAGATAACCATTGCGGTCAAAAACCACAGACTCCACACCCGCCTTGAGTGCCACGGAAGCAATCAACTTGCCGACTTCGGCTGCTTGAAGCAATTTGGCCACTCCTTTCGATCCATCCTTCGCAAGCGAAGATGCAGCTGCCAAGGTCCGACCCGTGGTATCATCAATGATCTGCGCGTAGATCTGCTTGTTGCTACGATAAACCGAAAGGCGAGGACGATCAGGTGTTCCAGCCACCTTACCCCGTACACGACGCTTGATGCGCTCTCGTGCAAATGTCTTATTCGTACCCATGAGATAAGATTATTTAGAAGCCGTTTTTCCAGCCTTGCGACGAACCAATTCACCGACGCGACGTACACCTTTGCCTTTGTAAGGCTCCGGTTTGCGCAATGAACGGATTTTTGCTGCTACCATGCCAATCAATTGTTTGTCATGGGACTTCAAGCGGATGAATGGATTGGACCCCTTCTTGGTCTCCGATTCCAATGCAATTTCCTTCGGCAGTTGGAAAACAATTGGGTGGCTGTAACCCAAGGACAGGGTCAGTTCTTGTCCCTCGGCAGAGGCACGATAGCCCACACCCACGAGTTCCAAGTCAATCGAATATCCTTCCGTTACTCCTACCACCATGTTGTTCACCAGCGCGCGATACAGACCGTGCTTCGAGCGGTGTGTTTTCTCATCCGACGAACGAGAGAACGTCAGAACTCCGTCGGTGTAATCCATGGAAATCTCTTCCCCTATCTCCTGCTGAAGTTCCCCCTTGGGGCCCTTCACCTTCACCAAGTTTCCATCAATCGTCAGCGTTACCGACGAAGGGACTTGTATGATTGATTTGCCTATACGAGACATGATGAAAATCTTTGGAATCAATAAACTGTACAGATGACCTCGCCTCCGATGTTCATCTTTCGCGCCTCCTTGTCCGTCATCAACCCTTTGGATGTGGAAACGATGGCCACGCCCAAACCATTCAACACACGTGGCAACTCACCCGCACCAGCGTAACGACGCAAACCGGGAGTACTTACACGTTGCAGCTTGGTAATGGCTGGACGCTTCGATTGCGGATCGTAGCGCAATGCAATCTTAATGGAGCCCTGAGGCCCCTCCTCCATGAACTTATAATTCAAGATATAACCCTTGTCGAAAAGGATACGGGTCATTTCCTTTTTCATATTGGAGGCAGGAATCTCTACCACCTTATGTCCTGCTGACTGCGCATTCCGAATGCGTGTCAGGAAGTCGGCTATTGGATCGGTAAACATCTTCTTATCTACTTTATGGATTACCAGCTCGCCTTCTTCACTCCAGGAATCTTACCGGCCAATGCCATTTTCCGGAACAAAACCCTAGAAATTCCGAACTGACGCATGTATCCCCGGGGGCGCCCTGTAATCAAACAACGGTTGTGCAAACGAACGGCAGCACTGTTCGGCGGCAGCTTCTGCAATCCCTCCCAGTCACCAGCAGCCTTCAAGGCAGCACGCTTGGCTGCATATCGAGCGACAAGCTTCGCACGCTTGCGCTCCCGAGCCTTCATTGATTCTTTAGCCATGGCTCTTAGTTCTTTTTAAATGGGAAACCAAAACCTTCCAACAACGCCTTTGCCTCCTCATCCGTGCGAGCGTTGGTAACAATGGTGATATCCATCCCATTGAAGTGCTTCACTTCGTCCAAAGTGATTTCTGGGAAGATGATTTGTTCCTTGACACCGAAGGTAAAGTTGCCCCGACCGTCAAATCCCTTTGCCTTCACTCCTTGGAAATCTCGCGTACGCGGTAGCGAAACTGCAATCAAGCGATCCAAGAATTCGTACATGCGTTCACGACGCAGGGTCACGCGGGCTCCAATCGGCATCCCCTTCCGCAACTTGAAGTTGGAGACGTCCTTCGTAGAGAGCGTGGGAACAGCCTTCTGACCTGCAATGCGCGACATTTCTTCCACCGCCCCATCAACAATCTTCTTGTCAGCGATGGCTTTGCCCAAACCCTGGTTCAGACAGATTTTCAAAATCTGTGGTACCTCCATAGAGGATTTGTACTCAAAACGCTCCTTGAGCGATGGTACGATTTGCTCATGATAATGAGCTTTCAAACGAGGTGCGTATGCCATCACTTCAACTCTTGGTTGGATTTCTTCGCGTAACGAACCAACTTGCCTTCGTCATTCCGACGACGGCCTACACGGGTAACGGCACCTGTGCCGTCAACAACCATCACATTGGAGATGTGAATTCCGGCTTCTACTGTTACAATACCCCCTTGTGGGTTGGCTACTCCCGGCTTCTTGTGCTTCTTCACCAGGTTTACACCTTCCACGGTCACCCGGTCTTTGCTCCGGTCAACGGCGAGTACAACACCTTCCTTGCCCCGATTTCCGCCTGAGATTACCTTGACGGTGTCTCCCTTTTTGATTTTAAACCGCTTGTACATGGCTTCCTACTTTACAGCACTTCGGGTGCCAAAGAAACAATCTTCATGTAGTCCTTTTCCCGCAGTTCCCGAGCCACAGGACCGAAAATGCGGGTACCACGCATTTCACCTGCTGCGTTCAACAGCACTATTGCGTTGTCGTCGAATCGGATGTAGGATCCATCAGCACGACGGACTTCTTTCCGTGTGCGGACCACAACACCAGTGGATACTGTTCCCTTTTTGACATTGCCATTGGGCGAGGCATCCTTTATCGCAACCACCACTTTGTCGCCAATGCTGGCGTAGCGGCGGCGTGTTCCGCCCAACACCCGAATGCAAAGGGCTTCCTTTGCACCGCTGTTGTCGGCCACTTTCATGCGTGATTCTTGTTGTATCATAATCTAATGGTCTTCAAAAAATTACTTCGCACGCTCCAGAATCTCAACCACACGCCAGCACTTGCGCTTGCTGAGTGGCCGTGTCTCCATGATGCGAACCGTATCGCCTACGTTGCACTCTTCCTTTTCGTCGTGCGCCATGAACTTGCTCGACTTGTTTACGAACTTCCGGTATTTACCGTGCATCTCCTTCCGCTCGACGGTAACCGTGATGGACTTGGTCATGGCATTCGAGGAGACGATGCCAATTCGTTCCTTACGCAAATTGCGCTCGGCACCTGTAATGTTCTCTGTGCTCATGACTTGGTTTGATTGCGCGTGTTCAACTCTGTCAACAGACGAGCGATGTCTCGCTTTTTGTTGCGAATGATCATTGGACTCTCCAATCCAGCCACAGTGTGGTTGAAACGAATCTTCGCCAATGAATCCCGCTCAGCTGAAATGCGATCATTCAAGTCGGCATCAGAGAGCTTGCGTACTTCTTTCATTTCCATTACGCGTGATCATAATCTGGACGTACAACAAACTTGCACTTAACGGGCAACTTCTGAGCCCCAAGACGCAAAGCCTCTTGTGCTGTCTCCAAAGGCACTCCGTCCACTTCGAACATGATGCGCCCTGGCTTAACAGGTGCTACCCAATGGCTGGGAGCTCCCTTACCCTTACCCATCCGCACCTCAGCAGGCTTCGCAGTAATGGGTTTGTCTGGAAAAATTCGAATCCAAACTTTTCCTTCCCGCTTCATGAAGCGGTTGATGGCAATACGTGAGGCCTCAATTTGCCGTGCGGTGATGAAACCCACCTCCAGGGTCTTGATGCCGAATGAACCGTATGCAATGTTGGCTCCCCGCTGCGCGGTTCCCCGCACACGGCCTTTTTGCATCTTCCGGTATTTCGTTCTCTTTGGCTGTAACATGACTTCAGCTATTTACCTCAGTTGCGGGTGCGACGACGGGGCGGACGACGATCCGCACCGGGGGCTGGCCGCCGGTCATTGGTGGGTTTCTTGGGCGCAGGAAGTGGTGACAAGTCACGCTTCCCGTAAACTTCTCCGCGGCAGATCCAGCACTTGATCCCGATCCGCCCGTAGGTTGTATGTGCCTCTACTATCGAATAGTCGATGTCAGCACGAAACGTATGCAAGGGAATACGCCCCTCCTTGTAGGATTCAGAGCGCGCAATCTCCGCACCATTCACACGTCCCGCGATGTTGATTTTGATGCCCTCTGCGCCCATTTTCATGGTGGAGGTAATCGCCATTTTGATGGCCCGACGGTGCGAGATGCGTGCCTCAATTTGGCGGGCAACACTCTCCGCTACAAGTCGCGCATCCAACTCCGGCCGCTTGATTTCAAAGATGTTGATTTGAACATCCTTTCCCGTGAGCTTCTTCAACTCTTCCCGGATTTTCTCAACCTCTTGCCCCCCCTTTCCAATGATGACACCTGGGCGAGCCGTCTTGACCGTAACCGTCACCAACTTGAGCGTACGCTCAATGACGATGCTCGATACACTGGCCTTCCGAAGACGTGCCATGAGGTACTCACGGATCTTCTCATCCTCAACCAACTTGTCGGCATAGTGTTTGCCGCCGTACCAGTTTGAATCCCATCCACGAATGAATCCGAGACGGTTGCCAATTGGGTTTGTTTTCTGTCCCATGGATTAATTTTTCGCGGAGTCTACAATTACCGTAACATGATTGCTCCGCTTGCGAACGCGGTGAGCACGGCCCTGAGGTGCAGTCTGAAGACGCTTCAACATGCGACCTCCATCCACCTTGATTTCACGGACAATCAAAGAGGATTCCTCTGGACGGGACCCCTCATTCTTCGCTTCCCAGTTGGCTATTGCTGAACGCAACAACTTCTCCAAACGAATGGACGCTTCCCTTGGGCTGAACTTCAAAACATTCAGTGCTTGGAAGACATCCTTCCCGCGCACCGTGTCCGCTACCAGCCGCATCTTCTGCGGGGAAGTAGGGCAATCATTGAGCTTCGCTACAGCGATGCGCTTCATGTCCTCCTTGCGGGCATCTGCTGCCAATCTTTTTCTCTTTCCCATGACGCTTATCGCTTCTTGTCCTTCTTGTCCGCGTGACCACGGAAAGTCCGAGTCGGTGAAAATTCGCCAAGTTTATGGCCTACCATGTTCTCCGTTACAAAAACAGGAATGAACTGCCGTCCATTGTGCACGGCAATCGTCAAACCTACAAAGTCCGGCGTGATCGTGCTTGAGCGCGACCAGGTCTTGATGACAGCCTTCTTGCCAGAAGCCTGCATGGCTTCGACCCGAAGAGCCAGCTTGTAGTGAATGAAAGGGGGTTTCTTAAGTGAACGAGCCATGGCGATTATTTCTTCCGGCGCTCAATGATAAACTTCGAACTGTTCTTGCGGTT
>JBIKTK010000231.1:0-3380 GCA_044348125.1 Flavobacteriales bacterium
CCATCTGGGTGCCGTCCTCGCCACCAGGCCGTGTTCCAATTGAGCCAGTCCGCACACACCACATAGGAATTGAGCACGAAGTAGTCGATCAGACTCATCTCATTGAGTACACTCACCACGTAGTCGTAGTTCGCCGCATTCGTCATGTCCTGGCCCGTGACGAAGTTCACGAGGTTGTTCCAGTCGGCCGCGCTTCCATACTCCACCCACGTTCCGCCCCAAGTCTTGATGAAATCCACGAAATGACGGGGCTGATCGTAGTACTCGTCCGTGAAATCCAGGTCATCCACCTTCTCCCGGTACTCATAAACACCCCAGTAAGCCCCGTTCAAGTAAACCACACAGCTCTCATTCGTGCGCTCATCCAAGTGGAGGTCCGCCAAGTGACTCAACGTCTGCACATACGCATCGCGGATGTGACCCCCACCCGAGGAGGGATAGTTGTCGTTGGCGGCCGCCTTGAAAATGAGACGCTGGTATGCCTGCCGGTCCTTGACGTGAAACAGGGGTGCCGCGAGCGCTGCGGTGTAGCCCATTTGGTCTCGGGTTACATAATCAAACCCCTTCTGTGGGTAGGCATTGGAGTCGTTTCCATGCTCGTTCGAGTCACCCGTGGCTTCGCACCAGAAGGTGCCGTCCGGGTAGAAGAACTCCACGTGGGCGGGCTCATAATTCGCCCCGCCCCAGCCGCCCGGCCAAGCTCCATCCTCTTGGCCATTTCCCGACACCGAGACCAGCACGATGCTGTGTTGGTCCGCACCGATGAAATACGTGTTCGTTTCGATAAAACCCGGTGCCATGACGCCCGTGGGGTCGAAGCACGCCGCTCGCACCACGGTGGTGGCTGCGATGTTCAGCGGACCGGCGTAGAGGGGGCTGGTCGCAGTGGGTGCGTAGCCGTTGAGGGTGTAACGGATTTGATAGCCGGCGGGCGCCGACCACGCCAGCGACACCGCGCCGGGGTAGTGTCCCGCCTGAACACTGGCGACTGGGGTAGGGGCATACCCAGCGTACATCGTCCCGCCATTCGCCGCTGCTGGCGTGGGGTTCGTGCAAACCTGCCACGTCCCAGCGCCATTCACACTGCGCGCCCAACTGTGGTCCGCCTGGTTGGACGTCCAGTCCTGACCGAAGGTGTAAGACTCCAACACCACCCCTGCGGGATTGGAGAACACGATCGATTCGCCGAGGGTTTGGACTACGCGAAAATTCGTTTGCAGATTTCCGCCCAGAAAGAGGTTGCCGGGCACCTCCCCTTCGCTCGAGCAAATGACATTGCGGTACCCACCCGCCGGCACAGAAACGCCCGCAGGAATCTCGAATTTCGTGGGATCCGACGGGTCATCAGAAAGGAAGTACCCCGTCAAATCTACCGCCGCGCCGGTGGGGTTGTAAAACTCAATGAACGGTTCGTTGCCACCCCCTACGTTGAGCGAGTAGTTGGCCGCAGAGAACTCGTTGATGACGACTTGACCATTGGAGTGAGACACGACACCTGCAGCGAGGCACACGCTGAAGAGGAGCCGCATTCCACGGCGGGAAATGGAGTGATTGTCCATGGGGGTCATTGGATGCTGAGGCGGCCACTGGCTTGGCCCGAAGCCCCGGTCAAACGGTACAGGTAGGTGCCTGCGGACAAGCCGTCCCGGGAAATCTCAAACTGGGAAACGGCACCGGACTGCTGCTGCACCACCCGGCCTTGGGCATCCAGCAAGGTGAGCTCAAACCACGCTTGGGCCGGGTTGGGGAACCGCAACAAGGCACGTTCGGTCATGGGATTTGGGTGCAACATGGCGTCGAGCGTGCTCACTTCTGAAACGCCGTTCACCACCAAGCAACCGTTTTCAATCCAATGCACCGTATTGTGGTAGCTGTCGTTGACCACGTCCACCACCTCGGCGATGCACAGTTCCTCCCCCAACGAACTCCAATACACCCGGACCAAGGGCACCCAAACGTAGTTCTTGATGAAGCTGTGGTTGTCATAGGAGAGACCGATCAACCGCGATCCACCCGGGGCAAACGATGGCGTGATGGGGTAGCCGATGGGGTCTGCCAAGCTTACCGCCGACTGGATGCCCACGCCACTGAAAACCAGCTCGTAACCGATGACCCGGTTGTCGGGGTTGATGACGTAAACATCGAAGTACCCCTGCTCCCAGTTGACTTCCCCGATGCTGAAGCCCACCGAGTCGAAGGGGTTGATGATCTCGACCACCGGGAACGTACACTTGTCATGGACTCCGGAACTGTCTGGATGCTGGTGGGCGATGTTCCACGCCTGGCAGCGGGCCATGAGCGCCGCTTCCGTCACCGTGATGTTTCCGTCTTGGTCAATGTCCGTGCACGGCATCGCTTGGATGTCATTGCCGAGGATGTGCTCCACATAAGAGACCGCGTCGGAATAGGTTTGGTCTCCATCTGCATCCAAATCGCCTACCAACGCGGAACCATTGCAATCCCCGTTGCAATCCGCTTGGGCCAAACCGAACGGCTCACCCGCACAGTCCACGTACTGGGCACAATCCTCCAGCACCTCTACCTCCAAGGCCCCACCGCTGCGGTCCAAATGGATGCAGACCACCGCCCAGTTGTTGTCGTAGGAAACCTCATAACGACCGAGTGCATCGGGGCTTTCGTCCCAGTTCACGCGCACCACGAGTTGGTAATCGCCGTCAGCGATGTTGGTGACATCGATCCACTGGCAGCTCAAGCCCGAGCTGTAGATGTCCCCACAATGCGCCGAGATGCCCTGGTTGGAGCAGCCGTACTGGGCCGTGCCCCCGTCGCTGCATTCCAGGTCCATCACACAGAACCCGTTCTTGAAACCGATGGGCAGCGAGGTGCCGTCCATTTCGAACAGCACGTACTCAGCGTATCCCTTGTAGTGCCAGTGGTTGTGGCAGCTGCCCCATTCGAACTGGTCCACCGAGGCATTCTGCTGACCGATGTAGTAGTCGATTTCACCGATGTTCTTGATGTGCGTGGTGAACCGAATCAACTCCCGCTGGCCAAACCCGTTGAGGCAGCCCTCATCGATGTAACAATCCGTCTCCCCGACATTCAGGGTCGCGGCATACAAACTGTTCTCGATGGCGCTCTGAACGACAATCAAATCGGGACCGGTGCAGTTGGGGTCCCCGGGATACACGCAGTTGCCGCTGTCCTGCTCCGCCAGCGGGCTGTAATTGCAAGCAGCGGGGTCCATGCATCCGGTGGGCGGACCCACATAGGCAAAATCCCAGTCAAATCCTCCGCAGGTGCCCGCCATGTTCGCAAACCGAATCCAATACTCCACACCGCCTTCGAGCAACACCGTCAACGTGGCCTCTTGCCCGCAACCGCCCTCGAAATCGTCGTAGTAGATGGAGCCTTCGTTG
>JBIKTK010000230.1:0-3380 GCA_044348125.1 Flavobacteriales bacterium
CGATATGACCACCCGGTCCACAACCTCAAATCGGCACCTCAATTTCCTTGGATTGGAACGTTGAAATGAAACTCAAATGTCAATGAACTAAATTAGCCCCTACGTACTGGAGAAACTGACCTCGCCGTACACACTTTTTGGGACGCTACCAAAGGTACGAATTTCTCACCTTCTTCTCCTGCGCCAAGGCACCCACTGGGACCGAATGATGCCGTCCCCCTCGGTCAAATCCAACCGCCAATCCTCCCGCTGCCGCATCAAAAGTGAAATCTCCAGCCAGTGGGTTCCAGGGGCCAAGGTGTCCCAACCGCCCCATTGCACCCGTTCACCGAGACCGTTGACCAAGTGGTAGCGAAAGTGGGACGAATCCGCCACCACCACTTCCAATTCCAACGTCCTCTTCCGCGGTCCTTTCGCAAGCCAAACCCACTCCCACCCCGCCCCATCGGTCTCCTCCCGCAACCGGGAAGGCCGCTCCTCGCCCCGCTGCCACCACACCGTCCAAATCCCCGACCCCGCTTCGGTGTCTTCGGTGAGGTTGTACGCAAACGGGTTCTCCCATTCTGCCACGATGCCTCCGACGATGTACCCGAGCAACACCGAATCCCCCTTGCTCGACAACACCGCATCCCAATCCACGATGCCCGGGCGATGAAGGGGCACGTCAGGATGGAGCAAAAACTCCGATGCCGCCCCACCCAGGAAGGGCAGCCGCTCCGGGCGTTGCCACTCAGTCCAGTTCGCCTCCGCTTCGATTGCAGCGGCACTGGAGCGCTTGAGCCAACCGATTTGGTCTACAAAAGGCACATCCCCATCCACCGTCCATTCCGAAGCAACCCAACGGTGGGTCGCCATGCCCCCGAAAAAAAGGACATGTTGCATGGAATCGCGGGCAGAAAACAGGGACAAACCCGCCGTGTGGTATTGGTTGAGCCGCTGGCTGCTTCCCAACGACACCGCCGCTCCCGAGGGGTGAACGTCCACCGGGTGGACAAAGGGCAAATCCACCTCATGCTGGAAAACGCCGCCCGCCAACAACCCACCCATCCCGCCTCCGGGCAACACCTGTTGCACCCAGTTGAAGTCCCGCCGGTGGAGATGAACCTCGTCTCGCCAGGGAGGAAGCCAAGTCACGCCCTCCACCCGATTCCACCGAAAGGGCTGGATGCCATCCACATATTGCTGCACATAGGTGGGTCGACCGATGGGGTTGTATCGTCCATCAAAACGATGTCCCCCGGCACAAACAAGCACCTGATCCGCCCCTTGCCCCACCCATCCCATGCGTCCCCCGGTCACGGCCCAGCGGTCATCGGAATGCACCTCGATGGCCTCTGCCATGACACCGCCCTGGTCTGCTGCCTCCAACAGGCTGGGGAGATGAAGCACCAACAACCTAGGGTGCGTCATGTGGTCATCGCGATGCGCCGCATAACTGTACCCTCCGGCAAACAACAGGTCCTCTCCTACCTGAAGAAATGCCGCATTGCTGCTTTGCAACTGTGCCAAAAGGCTGTCAGGAATCCCAAGCCAGGGCACCCATTGCGCCTGCTCCTTTTCCGAATCCCAGACCGTGAACCCGGGCAACTGGTTCTCTCCGGGGAAGGACCGAAAAGGCTGTCGTGCGTGCAGTCCATCGCACCGTCCTCCTACAAAAACAAAACGTTGCCCCATCCTTCCCCAAGCATAAGAGTGCATCCCAATCCACCCTTCGACCTCCCTTTGCTCGAAAACGAATGCTCCCCCCAATCCGGGTTCCTCTGCCTGCCCCCAAACACATCCCAACCCACCCATTCCCAACAACACGATCCAACGCCCCAACATTTCACTTCTTCCTGAAAAACAACCGCAAGGTCGCACCGGAGAAATCATACTGCCTGCGCAGGTGGTTCTCCAAATAGCGTTGGTACGGTTCCTTGACGTACTGGGGCAGGTTGCAGTAGAAGGCGAATGAAGGCGTCTGAGACGGAATCTGGGTAACGTATTTGATGCGTACCACCTTGCCCTTGTACATGGGAGGTGGTTGGTGCTCGATGATCGGGAGCATCAAGTCGTTCAACTCGCTCGTCGGAATGCGGCGACGACGGTTCTCATACACCCGCATCGCCGCTTCGAACGCCTTCAACACACGCTGCCGGGTCACATTGCTCGTGAACAAAATCGGGACATCGGTGAACGGCGCAATGCGCTCCCGAATGGCCTCTTCCATCGCCCCCATCGTCTTGTGGTCCTTCTCCACCAAGTCCCACTTATTCACCAAGATGACCACCCCCCGGTAGCTATTGACCACCTGCCAGAAAATGTGCAAGTCCTGACGTTCCATCCCCTGTGTCGCATCCAACAACAACAAACAGACATCGCTCTCCTCAATCGCCCGGATCGTCCGCAAGGTGGAATAAAACTCCAAATTGTCTTCCACCGCCTTCCGCTTCCGCAATCCAGCCGTATCCACAAGGTCCACATCAAAGCCAAACATCTTAAAACGGGTGTGGGTACTGTCCCGCGTCGTTCCTGCCTGATCGGTCACAATCGCCCGCTCGGTTCCCAACAGCGTATTGAGCAAGGTACTCTTGCCCACATTCGGGCGTCCCACCACCGCGAAGGCCGGGATGCCATCATCGACTCCATCGTTGTCAATCTCTTCTGGCAACAGCTTCACCAAGGCGTCCAGCATCTCCCCAGTACCATAGCCATTGGCTGCGCTGATGCTGTGTACCTCTGAATCCAATCCCAGGTTGTAGAACTCCGCCGCTCCCACATCGTGCATGCCGGTGTCCACCTTGTTGCAGACCAACAACGCAGGTTTCCCACTCTTCCGGACCAGTTTTGCAATGTCCTGGTCCAGATCGGTCACCCCGGTCCCCACATCCACCAACATCAACACCACGGCCGCCTCCTCCAAACTCAGCATGACTTGGGTGCGAATGGCCGCCTCGAAGGCGTCTTCGCTGCCCGTAATCCAGCCCCCGGTATCGATTACCGTGAAGGCACGCTCGGTCCAGCTCCCATGTCCGTACTTGCGGTCCCGGGTCGTTCCACTCGTGGGATCTGTGATGGCATCGCGCGTCTCCGTCAAACGGTTGAACAACGTGCTCTTTCCGACATTGGGACGGCCTACGATGGCCACCAGGTTGTTCGTTATCTTCCGGCTCATCGGATTCAAATTTCGTGATTTCCTCGCAAGAGGAGTAAAAAAAAGGGTCCCCGAGGGGACCCTTAAGAGTGGCGTCGACATACTCTCCCGCAATAGCAGTACCATCTGCGCTGGTGGGCTTAACTTCTCTGTTCGGAATGGGAAGAGGTGGACCTCACCGCAATAGACACCTAAACGGCTGCGCTGGTCAGTTGTTTCTGCGGGCGTTCCCGCACTGAACCAGCCA
>JBIKTK010000232.1:0-3357 GCA_044348125.1 Flavobacteriales bacterium
GAAGGCAATGAGGAAGATGTTCACGTCTAATTGATCGATGTTGAAAACCATGTTTGTTCGGAAATAGCGGCCCACGCTCCCGTGAAAAGAACACTTTTTTGGGTCGAAAAGTCCTTTGGAAAAATGGGCCAAAAGATTTGGTTTTGTAGGGGTATGTTCGGCTTAGGTCATTGGCTTGTGAATTGCAAATGGAGTTTTCAGACTTTGTCCTCTTCCTATCCACGTGCAAAGGGGTAGCGGTGTGAATTACCTTTCCGGCGCCATTCAAAAGCTGAACATCATGCGCATTTCCATTGGTTGTGATCACGCAGGCCCGGAGTTGAAAGCCTTGTTGATGGGTCGCTTCGGCCAGCACCACACCTTCATCAACCGAGGAACGGATGGGACGGATTCCGTGGACTATCCGGATTATGCGCACCAGGTCGCAGAGGATGTGGCATCGGGCGATGCGGCCATGGGCATCCTGATCTGTGGCTCTGCAAATGGCGTGGCAATGACGGCGAACAAGCATCCCGGGGTGCGGGCAGCCATCGCATGGAGCAAGGAAGTGGCCCGTTTGGCCCGGGCCCACAACGATGCGAATATCTTGTGCATTCCAGCTCGTTTTGTCACCCAGGAACAAGCCATTGAGATGACGGAATCCTTTGTGCGCACCGATTTCGAGGGAGGTCGGCATGCAGGACGGGTCAACAAAATCATGCGTACTCTGTATTGCGTTCTGTTGGGGGGTTGGGCGTCTGTAGGCTGGGCACAAGCGCCTGCCTATCCTTATCCGGATGCCGCCCGGCACTTTGCACAGGGGGTGGACTCTGTGGATTTGAAGGCGCATTTGTCGGTCCTTGCCAGCGATGCGTTTGAAGGCCGTGAAACCGGTACTGCAGGTGCCCAATTGGCAGCGGATTACATCGCGGAGCGATTTGCGGCCTTGGGCTTGGAGCCCATGGTGGAGGGTACGTACTTCCAGCCGGTTTCCATGAAGTCTGAGGCCATATTGGGCGGGCAATGCAGCATGGGGGCCCAAGCTTTGCAGTACATGGAGGACTTCGTGTTTTATCCGGGCATCCAAGACACTGAAATTTTGGACAAGGAGGTGGTTTTTGCGGGATTTGGGATTCGGGAATCGGCTTGGGATGACTACGCTGGATTGGAGGTCAAGGACCGCGTGGTGTTGGTGCTCGCCGGAGAACCGGTGGACGCCTCCGGGAAGAATCGGTTGGACGGTCGGTGGCTGGAAGCGTTGGAGGCGAAGCGGGACTTGGCGATGGAATTGGGGGCACGTGCCTTGGTCATTGTGTCCCAGGATTTCGGCGTTACCCGGAGTCGGTTGAAGCCTTGGTTGGAAAGCAAGGGACTTCGTTTGGACCGCGATGATCCTGAGGCTTCCGACTGGGGAACCGCCTTGCCGACCTTCTTCGTTCGGGAAGAAGCCACGGCCGATTGGTGGGCCGGTACAGCGGGCAAGGATGTGGAGAACCTGCGAAAGGACGTTGCACGGCGCGGTACCTTGTGGCGTGGTCCGCTGCCCGGTTTGCGTTGGTCGGCTCAGATCGAAAAGCAGCGTGCATCCGTTCAGGGGGTCAATGTGGCGGGAGCCGTGGTGGGAACCGATCCCCAGCTGTCCAAGGAATGGCTGGTGATCACGGCCCACTATGACCACGTTGGTGTGATCAAAGGCCAAATCCACAACGGCGCAGACGACGACGGCTCGGGTACAGTGACTTTGTTGGAACTGGCCCAAGCCTTCGCTGATGCGAAGCGCTCGGGTTTCGGTCCGCGTCGGTCCGTGCTTTTCCTCGCTGTCGTTGGGGAAGAGAAGGGGTTGTTGGGGTCTGAGTGGTACACCCTGAACCCGCTGGTCTCCTTAGAACAGACCGTGGCAAACTTGAACATCGATATGATCGGCAGGGTGGACGATGCCCACACATCGGATGAGCGCTATGTTTATCTCATTGGCAGCGATCGGCTGAGCTCAGATTTACACGCCATCAGCGAACAGGCGAACAGTATTTTCTCTGGTTTGGCCTTGGACTACACCTTCAATGCAGAGAGTGATCCCAACCGTTATTATTACCGGTCAGACCATTACAACTTCGCGAAGAATGGAATTCCGGTGATTTTTTACTTCAGTGGTGTCCATGAGGATTACCACAAACCGGGAGACGACGTGGAAAAAATTCGTTTTGGGAAGATGGAGTCTATCGGCCGGCTGGTGTTTCATACAGCCTGGCAGTTGGTTTTCCAGGACGACCGAATCAAGGTCGATGGCTCAGTCGATTGATCGCGGATTCAAAGGCCGCGCGCTGCTGTAGGTAGGCTGCCCCCGTGGCAGGTCCATAGAAGCCGGTATAGACCTCTGGGGTGCCTTCTCGGGGGATGAACACAACGGTCGGAAAGCTGGGAACGGAGGGGAGGAAAGGCAAAGCGAGCCTTGCAGTTTCCTTGGAAGCCTCTCCACCGAGCAACCAGGTGCCTTCGGGGTGCAATTGTTGGGCGTATCGTGCGATGCGCTGCAAGGACTTTTCAGGCTGGGTTTGCGCTCCACGTTCGAAGGCGAGGTAGATGCATTGGATGCTTGCGTCGCTGGCTTCGGTCAATTCTTGGATGAGGCGTGTGGCATCTAGGCAGTTGGGGCACCAGGTGGCGGTGATGTCGAGGATGGTGAGATCTGCCTGCCCCTGTGAGGAAGGAAAAGTCCAGGTTTTTCCCTGTGCATCGATGCCTTCAAATGCGATGGGTACCTCGGGCAAGGTTGTCAGCCTCCCGATGTCGGCCCCGGGCATGTCCTCCACAGGAACGGCATGCCAAGGGCGTCCAGGCTGGGAGCCGTTGTAAAAGGTTCCTCGGAGAATTCCATCGGCTTCTAAGGTCCCCTGAAAGTGATAGAGATGGGAGCCGTCGAAGGTGCTCAGGGTCAGGGAATCATTGCGAAACGTACCGGTGAGGTATCGGAAATCGCCGGTGGCAGTCCAAACGGAGGCGTGCAGCAGGGGGGTAGCCGAGGCGGTTTCTGCATTGACCACCAGTGAACCGACAAGCGGACCTTCGCCGAAGTAGAAATCCCAGTGGTTCGTGGGAAGGATCTGGGAAGAGGCGAGCGTCTCTCCGGCCTGGGCCAGGGTAATGGGAATGCGGGTAGCAGGGATGCGCAAAGAATCGATCCAATGGCCATTGAAGGTGTAGCCTTCTGAATTCGTGCTCCAGGAGCCCTCGATCCAACCATCGAACAAGGCCAAATGATAGTTTCCACTGTCTTGAATCGTCCAGATGAGCGATTCGTTGCCATTCTGCACCACGAGATTCGCTTGCGCATCGAAGTGGCAGGGAAAGGAACACTGGATTGACCCTGCCAAGTGGAAT
>JBIKTK010000014.1:0-10238 GCA_044348125.1 Flavobacteriales bacterium
GAGGGCCGGTTTTCGACCGATCGCTACCGTTCCTTCGGGATGCTGCGCAACCGGTACGTGGGCCGCTGGGCCCGCGGGCTCTTCTTGGTGGTGCTCGCAGCGATGCTGACCATCCTCGTACTGCCTTGGACCCAGAACATCCAGGCGGATGGTGAACTCACCCTGCTGGCGCCCACGGAACGACCCCAAGCCATTCCCACCACCATCGCTGGACGCGTGGAGCAGTGGTGGGTACGCGAAGGCGATTGGGTGGAGGCCGGCGACACCTTGGTCCGGCTGTCCGAAGTCAACGCCACCTATGTCGATCCCGCTCTGTTGACACGAAAGCGCGAAAAATGGGAGGCCCAACGCGCCAAGGCCCAGGCCTACCGGGACAAAGCCCAAGCCCTGGCAGACCGCAGCGCAGCCGTTCGCGCATCCCAGGTCATCGCCCTGCAGACCACGGCGAACGAATGGGAGCGCGCGCGCCTGCAACAGGCATCCGACAGCCTCGAATGGATCGCCGCCCAGGCCCAGCGCGCGGTGGCAGAAGCCCAATGGACCCGCCAAGAAACGCTGTTCAAGCAAGGACTCAAGTCCCTGACCGAGGTCGAAGCCAAGCGCATGGCCCGCCAAGAAGCCATCGCCGCCGAGACCGCCGCCCGCAACGACTGGGAACGCAGTGCGAATGCCGCCAGCAACGCCCGGCTGGCGCGCAACAACGTGGCCAATACCTACGGGGAAGAACTTGCGAAGATCGAAAGCGAGCGCTTCGGTGCCCTCGCGGCAGCGGCAGAAGCCGACGGGGATGCCGCCCTGTTGCTGAACGAGTTGGCCTCGCTGGAACAGCGCATGGGGTGGTACCACCTCCTGGCGCCTCAGTCGGGACGGGTGATGGAAGTCCTGCCCGCAGGCCTTGGGGAAATGGTCAGCGCCGGGCAGCGGGTCCTGACCATCGTGCCCGAGATGACACAGCGCGCCGTGGCCTGGTACGTCGCGCCGATGAACCTGCCCCTGCTGGCGGTGGGACAGCAGGTCCAGTTTTTGTTTGACGGTTGGCCTGCCCTGGTGTTTTCGGGCTGGCCGGGCTTCACCTTTGGCACGTTTGCAGGCCAAATCACCGCCATCGATCCCGCCGCCACACCCGACGGCAAGTTCCGCGTGTTGGTTTCCGAGACCGCCGATGACCCCTGGCCCGAAGCACTCCGGCCGGGCGGCGGGGCCCGGGGCATCGCCCTGCTCCATGAGGTCCCCGTGGCTTACGAAATCTGGCGTCAGCTGAACGGGTTCCCGCCGGACTTCTACCGGTATACCGATGCCAACGCCTCAACCCCAAAGCCATGAGGT
This sequence comes from Flavobacteriales bacterium, assembly GCA_044348125.1. GTDB lineage: Bacteria > Bacteroidota > Bacteroidia > Flavobacteriales_D > Sanyastnellaceae > CAMCYM01. The sequence goes on from JBIKTK010000014.1 coordinate 1,327, forward strand.
CCCAGGCTTGGATACCACCTCGAAACGCCGAGGCGCTGGCGCCTCTCAGATGGCACGCCCTGGTCCCGCAACTTGGCTGGGTGGGGCAAGTCAGGCGGGGCGGGCGCGTATTGTTGATTTTGATTGGGCCATGGCCTCGTTGGAGAACCGCCTTGGGAACCATCGCTTTCCTGTTCCTTGTGACGACCCGTGGCGCGTGGTCCCAAGGAAACACGCTGGGTACGGGCGACGTGGCGGGTGAACCGCAGGAGCAGAAGGAAGGGACGGCTTGGACCGAGGCCCAAAGCCTCGACCTGGTGGCTCGATACCACCCCGTGGCGCTTCAGGCCCAAACCTATGTCGATGAGGCGCAGGCCGTGCTCATGCGGGCGCGGGGCGGGTTCGACCCCGTAGCGGGGGGGACGGTGGGGTCGAAGGCGCTGGGGGGGACGACGTATTACACGGCGGGCGATGCTTCGTTGCGGGCCGAGCTGCGGGGTCCGGTCGGCGTGGAGCTCGGGTATGGGGCCGCCCAGGGGGACAAGATGAACCCCGAGCGCTACACGCCCGACGGCGGCGTGCTGCGGGCCGGGGTCCGGATCGACCTCGGGCAGGGCTGGGCCATGGACATCCGGCGCGCCGCCTTGGAGCAGGCGGAAGGATGGGGCCAGCTGCACGCCGCAACCCGCCTCCAGCGCGTGAACGACCTCCTCTTGGAAGCCACGCGGGCTTACTGGAACTGGCACCGGGACTGGCACCTCCATGCGTGGGCGCTGGAGGCCCAGCGGCTCGCTGAGGAACGACTGCAAGGCCTGCAAACCTCCGTCGAACAGGGTGACCGACCCGCGCTGGACCTGGTCGAAGCGGGCGCCTTGCTCCTGCAGCGACGCGCCCAAGTGCACGCGGCCCAAGCCGCCCTGCTGAGCGCGGAGGCCACCCTGGCCGCCCACCTCTGGGACCCCCAGGGACTACCCGCCGCCCTGCCCGTCAGTGCGCGGCCCCACCCCCTGCTCCTCCGTCCGGAAACCCCGGACGATGCCCCTGACTACCCGGCGAACCCTCCCTCCCCCGGGCTCTCCCTTGCGGACCTGGAACCCCAGTGGCTCCGCACCCCGGCCGCCCTGCGCTTCGACGGCCGCCACATCCTGCTCGAAACCGAAGCCGCCCTCGCCCGCGAGCAGACAAAACCCCAACTCTCGCTGCGTGCTGCAGCCCTCATCGGTGGCCAAACCCTCTCCCAACCCGACTGGAATCCCGCGCTGGCACCCGCCGGCAACAACCACCAGTGGGGCGTGACGTTCGCCTACCCCTTGCTCACGCGGGATGCGAGGGCTCGGGTGCGTTTGGCCAGCATCCAACTGCAACGCTGGAACTGGGAACAGCAGGATGCCCACCGCCGTTGGAATGAGCTCATCCGGGCCCAGTACGCCGGACTGCCCCTGCGGCAAGAAGCCACCACCCTGACCCGCGACGCAGCGAGACAGGCCCGGCAACTGCTCGATGGAGAAAGAACCCTCTTCGAAGCGGGAGAAAGCTCGCTGTTCCTCCTCATCCAACGCGAAAACCAGTGGATTGAATCCCAGCGCCAACATGTGGGAGCGTTCCACCTCTGGCAGATGGCACGGCGGGAATACCTCTGGCGTTGGGAAGGTGGCAACTGAAACGGGCTGGGTCACAAGTCTTCCGCCCATCAACACCTACGCCGGCAATCCTCACAATCCGATAGCAATCCGATAGCAATCCCATAACATTCCCGTAACATTGGACGCGCCACGGCGCCGGAGTTTTGCACTGCAATCGAATGGTTGCATCAAAACCTTACCGACATGCGTTCAGCATTGCTCCTTGGCGCTTTGGGCTTCGCCCTTTCCTTCGCGGGTTGCAAACCCGAAGACACCGACCCCAATCCCCCTGCCGTAGAGACAGGCAACATTGTGGTCACCCAGAACATCACCACGAACACCACATGGACCGCTGACCGCCCCTATCAATTGGGGGGCCGCATCGTGGTGACAGCAGGAGCCACCTTGACCATCGAGCCGGGCACCATCATCAAAGGCGAAGCAGGAACCGGCGCCAATGCGACGGCCCTCATCATCGCCCGGGGCGGAAAAATCATGGCCGACGGCCGCGAGGACGCCCCCATCATTTTCACCTCGGTGGCCGATGAAATCAGCCCCGAAGACGTTGCTGCAGGTGACTTTGCCAGCCCCAACCTCGATCCGACTGTCAACGGATTGTGGGGAGGCGTCATCGTCCTGGGCCACGCACCGATTTCCGCTTCCAACGACCAGGGTGACATCACCCAAGTCCAAATCGAAGGCATCCCCACCTCGGACGCAAACGGGCTTTATGGCGGAAACGACGCCGCAGACAACTCGGGCGTTCTCCGCTACGTTTCGATTCGCCACGGTGGCGCGAACATCGGTTCAGGCAACGAAATCAACGGCCTGACCCTGGGCGGCGTCGGCAGCGGTACCGTCATTGAGCACATCGAAATCGTCTCCAACCAGGACGACGGCATCGAGTGGTTTGGCGGTTCGGTCAACGTAAACCACGTGGTGGTTTGGAACGTCGGCGACGACGCCATCGACACGGACCAGAGCTGGTCCGGCACCCTGACCAACTTCGTCATTGTGACCCCACAAGGCCACTGCTTCGAATTGGACGGACCCGAAGGCTCCGCCGTGGCAGGTCACAACTTGCGCAACGGCTCCATCATCGCCTCGGGCACGGACGGCGTGGCCATGGACCTGATCAACACCGACGACAACAGCATCGTGACCTTGGAGAACCTCTTCTTCACCGAGGTTGCTGAAGGCCAAAAAATCAACCGCGTTGATCACACCGTAGGCACCGTGACCTTCACGGGCATCCTGCTCAACGTGGAAGTGGCCAACTTGGCCAACCATGTCAATGGAACCGTTCCGGCAGGGGTGTCTGCCGGCAACACGCCACAAGCCGACGTGAGCGTTTTGGGTTGGACCTGGGCCGCGGTGGCTGGGGCCATGACCAATCTTTGATCTGACTTTCCCTTGGACCTCAGGACCCATGGCGCTGCGCTGTGGGTCCTTTTTTGTTCTTTTGTACCCGATTCTCAAAACCTGCCCATGTCTTTGCGCCAAGCTCCGCTGGTGTTCTTGTTGAACGCAGCCCTGTTGTTCTTGTTCGCCACCACGGTTACGGCCCAATCCGGCATCCTGCGCGGCAAGGTGCTCGACGCAAAGACGGGAGAATCCCTGCTCGGGGTTTCTGTCTTCTTACCAGGCACGACCCTCGGCACCGCGACCGACCTCGACGGCGCATTTTCCCTTTCGGTACCTGCGGGTACCCATCGGCTCACGGTGTCCTTCATCTCCTACAACACCCTGACCTTGACCGACATTGCGGTGGCTCCGGGGGCCACCGTGGTACTACCCGACGTCCTCCTCCAGGACATCAGCACCGAAATCGGCGTTGCCGAAATCACCGTGGAAGCTGCACGCTCCTCGGAGACGGCCATGATGACCATGAAGCGCCGGTCCGCCGCCCTCATCGACGGTGTCTCCGCGGCGAGCATCCGGCTCAGCGGAGACGGGAACGCCGTCGAAGCCGCACGGCGCATCACCGGCGTATCGGTCGAAGACGGCAAGTACGTCTTCGTCCGAGGATTGGGCGACCGGTACACAAAAATCATGCTCAACCAGGTGGACATCCCCGGACTCGACCCCGACCGGAACACCCTGCAGATGGACATCTTCCCGACCGCCCTCATCGACAACATCTCCGTCAGCAAAAACTTCACGGCCGACCAACCCGCCGACTTTTCCGGCGGTTTGGTGAACGTAGAACTGAAGGACTTTCCCACCGAACGCGTTCGGAGCCTCTCCTTCTCCACGGCCTACAACCCCGCCATGCACCTGCGGTCCGAAGCCTTGGATGCCCAACCCGGCGCCCTCGATTGGCTGGGCATGGACGACGGAGGCCGCGCCCTTCCCCTGGCGGCACAAAGCGCCAACATCCCGACCCCCATCAGCGGCGCCTCCCGCGACGAAGTCAACGCCTTCGTCCGCAGTTTCAATCCCGAACTCGGCGCCCGCCAACGCACGGCAACCCCCGACTTCTCCCTCGGCGCCACCTGGGGCGACCAGCGTCCCCGCGCCCACCGACCCGGCCAGATGGGCTACATCCTGTCCCTCTCCTACAAACAGGAATCCAAGTTCTACGACGAAGTCACCTACGGAGAATACCAGCGCTTCATCGACCCCAGTCAATTCGCCATGCGGTACGCTACCCTGCAGCAGGGCCAGCTGGGGGAGCGCCAGAACCTCTGGGGCGGACTTGCCGGTTGGGCTTTGAAAGGCCAAACCTCCAAAATCCGCCTCACCCTGCTCCACCTGCAAAGCGGCGAACGCCGGGCCGGCCAGTTCCACATCGACAACGATGGCGAAGCCGTTGGGCAATCCGGATACCTCGCGTTCTCTGAAAACTTGGAATACAACCAACGGAGCTTGACCAACCTCCTCTTCCAAGGCAGCCACAAAGGCGACTGGGAAATCGATTGGCGCATCTCCCCCACTTACTCTACTTCCAACGACCCGGACATCCGCCGGACCGCCATCACACTCAACCCGGAGACGGGAAGCACCTTCTTCTCCGCCGGAGCGGGGGGCAATCCTTCGCGGATTTGGCGCTCGCTGCAAGAACTCAATCTCACCTCCCGGGTGGACGTGACCCGGAAATTCGAATGGGGTGCCGAGCCGGCCACCTTCCGGGCCGGGGCCTTGCACACCTTGAAGGCCAGGCAGTATGAAATCCTGTTCTTTGACATCCAGTTTTTTGGGACACAGGTTTGGCCTGAAAACTTCACCGCCAACGACGTGTTGCGGCCGGAGAACATCTACCCGGCAAACGCAAACAACATCTACTACCAGTCGGGCAACCTCGATCCCAATCCCAACGCCTACGAAAGCACCTCCCAGGTGGCTGCGGGCTATGTCACCCAGGAATGGACCCGCGGGCGCTTGCGGACCATCGCCGGTCTCCGCGCCGAGCAGTTCACACAGCGGCACACGGGGCGGGACCAACGCTACGCCAGTGGCGACCTGGTGAACGGGAATGCACTGGAGAACGAACAGGTGCTCAACGCCTTCGACCTGTTTCCGAGCCTCAACCTCGTGTTCGCCTTGGACGAGGCCACGAACCTGCGCGCCTACTACGGCCGAACCATCGCCCGGCCCTCTTTCAAGGAACTGTCCTTCGCCCAGATCATTGACCCCATCACGAACCGGATCTTCAACGGCGCCTTGTTTACCTACCCCGGTTGGGAGGGCGCACTGGGCGAAACCCGGGTGCAACATGCCGACCTGCGTTGGGAAGTCTTCGGCCGGAACAACCAGTTGCTCTCCGTCAGCGGCTTCTGGAAGCAGTTCCAAGATCCCATCGAACTCGTGCGCATCCCGGAACAGCAAACCAGCACCGAGTTCCAACCCCGGAACGTAGGCAACGGCCAGCTCTTCGGGGCGGAGCTGGAAGTCCGGCAGTCGCTTGAGCCCGTGTCAGTTGCGCTTTCCGCATGGACCCTGACCGCCAACTTGACCTGGGTGGCTTCCCGCATCGACATGACCGACTTGGAATACAATTCCCGACTGGCGTATATCAAGGAAGGCCAAACCCTCTCCCCCCACCGCGCCATGGCGGGTCAGTCGCCTTATGTCATCAATGCGGGGGTTCAATACCGTTCCCCGGATGAAGGTCGTTTGGCCACTGGCCTGTTCTACAACGTGAAAGGGCCCACCTTGTACATTGTGGGAGGCGGACTGTTCCCAGATGTCTACCTCGAACCTTTCCACAGCCTCAACTTCAGCTTTGCTTACAAGCTCGGGGAAGCCGGACGAACCACCTTGGATTTCCGGGCGGCGAATCTGCTCGGAGACGATTTGGAAGCGCTGTATCAGTCGTTTGAGGCACAGCCCGAGGTGTTCTCAAGGTTGTCCCCCGGACGCTCCTTCAGCCTCGGGTTGGGCTGGAGCTTCTGAGGCGGGGACCAACCACTGCGACTCGACAAACTCCTCCCGGTAGGCGCGCTCCTGGGCTTCAAATCGTTCCATCACCCCTGCACAACCCAACGCAGGGTCTGCCCCCAAGCAGGAAGGCTCACCAAATAGACCCCCGGTGGTGGGCTGACCGAAACCTCCCACGTCGCACCCTCTGCTCGGTCGGCATACAACAACCGCCCACCCAGGTCCCGAACCTCCAGCGTCCATCCCGCCGCAGACCCCCATTCCTCCGGCACCACCACGCGGATCCCGCCCGGCCCCTGGGACGGATTTGGGAACAGCCGCACCCCTGCTGGGTCTGCTTCACCGGAAGCGCCTGCGACTGCGTAAGAACCGACCCCGCTGGTAAAATCGTACGCACCACACTGGGCCGAATAATCGGGACAAGCCCACGAAGACAGTTTCCCTGCCACCGCTGCCAAGGTCAAATCATACGCCGGCCCTCCAGCCACATGGGGCACATGGTCCGCCCCTTCGATGGGCACCAAACAATGGTCCAAACCCAAGGCTTCCGCTGTCGCATGAACGACCCCACTTCCATCCACCTCGATCACCGGAAACCCCATGAGCGAGACGGTGCCCGTGCCGTAGGGAACCGTCATGTCCGATGTCCCATGGACCGACACCAACGGCACATCCCCGGGAGCAAGCCAATCAGCCTCCCGGATGGCCCCACAGATGTTGAAGATACCGGCCACCTCGGAACTGTACCCTGGAGAACCCGATTCCCCCTCGAGCCCACCGCCCATACCGGGCTGTTGGCTGTCGATGGCTGCGGGGATTTCGGAGGTTTGGTCTACATAAGCGTGGTGCAAGGCGATGAACCCACCGGCCGAGACCCCTCCCAAAAAAATGCGCTCCGGATCGATGCCATAGGGATTACCCTCCTCCGCCACGGTCCGGCGGAAATGCCGCACCGCTGCCCGGCTGTCGTGCACCCCCCGCCACACCGCCCGGGTCAATTCGCCGGGAAGGTCGAGCACGTTCACCACCCCCAAGCGGTAAGAAATGGATGCCACGACGTAGCCCATCCGGGCCAAATCCTGTGCCAGTGGAACTACATCGTCCCCATCGTTCGCGCCTCCCAAAAAGAAGCCACCGTGCGCCAGGACCAACAAAGGCCGGTCGGTTGCCCCATCCCCCACCGGGGTGTACAAATCGAACACCAAGGTCTCGTTCACCCCGAAGGCATTCACATTATCACCGTAAGGGAGGTCATATGCCACGGTGAAATCGGAGAATGCGCTCGTGTAACGATAGCGTTCCCCGTCACATGCAGATTGTCCGAGAACACCCATCCCTGAGCCGAGCCACAGCATGCCGCAAGCCACAACCGCCTGAACGCATTTCCCCATGCCAGAAATTCCCATGTTTCCCTGATTTGTACCCCGCCAATATCGAACAACCCGCGTCACGCACAAAAAAAAACAGCCCGGGACCGTGCCCAGGCTGTTGCTCACAAAGTCAAAAGGCCCTTCAGTCCTGCAAATCGAAGCGGTCGAGCTCCATCACCTTCGCCCACGCCGCTGCAAAATCCTGCACGAAGCGGGCATGGCCATCCGCGCAAGCGTAGACCTCAGCCACCGCGCGCAGCTCTGAATTGGAACCAAAAATCAAATCCACACGGGTTCCCGTCCAACGAACGGCACCGGTTGTGCGGTCCCGACCTTCGAAGAGGTCTTGGTGGGGCCCCGTCGCCGACCAGGTGGTTCCCAGGTCCAGCACATGGACAAAGAAATCATTCGTCAACACCCCGGGACGCTGGGTGAACACCCCGTGCCGGGAACCATCGAAGTTCGCGTCCAGGGCCCGCATGCCGCCTACCAACACCGTCATTTCAGGTGCCGTGAGCGTGAGCAGTTGCGCCTTGTCCAACAGCATCTCTTCCGCTGCAACCCGGTAACGGGCCTTGGCGTAGTTGCGGAACCCATCGGCTTGGGGCTCCAGCACCGCGAAGGATGCCACATCCGTGTGTGCCTCCGTGGCATCTGTGCGGCCCGGGGCAAATCGCACCGAGACGGGATGACCCGCAGCCGCAGCTGCATGCTCGACCGCTGCGCAACCCGCCAACACGATGAGATCCGCCATCGAAATGCGCGCACTGCCGGCGGCATGGAACGCCTGCTGGATGCCTTCCAATACACCGAGCGTCTGCGCGAGTTGAGCGGGCTGGTTCACCTCCCAGTACTTCTGGGGAGCCAGGCGCAAACGCCCTCCATTCGCTCCCCCGCGCATGTCCGAACCCCGGAAGGTAGAAGCTGCCGCCCAGGCGGTACGCACCCAATCCGAGACCGAAACACCCGACGACAAAATCCGGGACTTGAGATCTGCAATCTCCGATGGGCCGACCAGCGCGTGGTCAACCGCCGGCACAGGGTCTTGCCAAATCAGCACTTCGGCGGGCACTTCGGGCCCTTGGTACCGAGCCCGCGGCCCCATGTCCCGGTGCGTCAACTTGAACCAGGCCCGTGCAAACGCGTCGCGGAACGCTTCGGGATTTTCGTAGAAATGCCGCGAAACCTTTTCGTAAGCTGGATCGAAGCGCAAGGCCAAATCCGCCGTCGACATCACCGGCTGGTGGGACCGACCGGCCACATGCGCGTCCGGCACGGTGCCTGCCCCAGCATCGCCTTTGGGCTTCCACTGGTGCGCCCCCGCCGGACTCTTCGTCAGCTCCCACTCGTAACCAAAGAGGTGCTTGAAGTAGTCGTGGCTCCACTGGGTGGGTGTCGTGGTCCAAGCCCCCTCCAAGCCACTGGTGATGGTGTCCTCTGAGTGGCCCTTGCCCATCGAATTGAGCCAACCCATGCTCATGGCCTCGAGGGGCGCACCCGCCGGCTCACGGCCCACGTACTTCGAAGGATCTCCCGCACCGTGCATCTTGCCGAAGGTGTG
>JBIKTK010000233.1:0-3351 GCA_044348125.1 Flavobacteriales bacterium
CGGCATGCCAACTCGTTCCGCAAGCCACGATGATGAACCGCTCCGCCTCACTCCAACGCTCCCAATGCCCATCGATTCCCGCCATCTTGATTTCCCCCCACTCCAAACTGAGCCTTCCCCGAATGGAATCCAAGATGGACCGGGGTTGTTCGAAGATCTCTTTGAGCATGAAATGCGGGTACCCCCCCTTCTCCAGCGACTCGATTTGCATCTCCAGCTCCGTGATGGCCGGGACCACCTCGTCGTTGGCGATGGTGCGGATGAGCAATCCAGCGGTGCGGCTGACCCGTGCCACCTCCTCGTCATCCATGTACACCACGTTGTTGGTGTACTCCACGATGGGCGTGGCATCCGATGCGATGAAAAACTCGCGGTCCTTTCCCAAACCGATCACCATCGGGCTGGATTTGCGGGCAGCAATGAGTTCTTGGTCATTTTCCCGGTCCATCACCACAATGGCATAGGCCCCTTGCACCTCTTTCAAGGCCAAACGAACCGCGTCAAAAAGATCCACTCCCGTGGTCCGCTGAACCTCCTCGATGAGATGCACCAGCACCTCGGTATCGGTTTCGCTCACAAAGGTGTGCCCCCGCAGTTCCAAGCTCTGTTTGAGGATGTGGTAGTTCTCAATGATCCCGTTGTGGATGAGTGCGAGCCGGCCATCACCCGACATGTGCGGGTGGGCATTGAGGTCGCTGGGGGCACCGTGTGTGGCCCACCGGGTGTGCCCGATTCCGATGTGTCCCGCCGGAACATGGTCCCCCACGTGGTCCAGCAAATCCTGCACCTTTCCCTTTTTCTTCTCCAACTGAAACAACGTACCATCCTCCACCGTGGCGATGCCGGCGCTGTCATACCCTCGGTATTCAAGCCGCTGCAAACCTTTGATGAGGATGGGGAAAGCTGGCCGATTGCCCAAAAACCCTACGATACCGCACATGCTGGAAAATATTTTGTGTTGGAAAAGAAGTCACGCCAAATTACGGCAACCCCTTGTCAGGTCCGTCAGTAGCTGTAGGTCAACACGAGGCGGCTTCGGCGTGTGCCCGTTGTGTCCCAACCGGGTGCCTCCGTCCCTTCAAACTCCACCCCGAGCAGGGAGATGCCCGCCCGGCTCGCCACCACATGCAGATCGTCGCTGGCCAGGGACCCGAGCAGCATGCGCTGCACGGTCTGTGGGATGTTGAAACGATAGGCCTGCTGGGCCTCATCGAACACCCCGTTGATGTTGATTCCCTGGGAATTCTGGTCCGGCGTTGAGACGGGGTTGCCATCCGCGTCCTCTGTGAGGATGAAGAGGTTGGCGGGAATCGGGTAGCGCGCCCGCAAGGACTGGGACGACGGGGTGATGGGCAGCCAGAGTTCGGCCTTTTGAATGGCCACAGCATCCAGATCCTGCATCAATTCGTCCAAATGGGGAATGCGAACCCGCACCTTGGAACCTGCCCCGCTGAAGACGTGGAGCGGAGCACCCAAAGGCAGCTCGGTGACATCGGGCTGCTGCCAAGCAGCCAAATCCCCCTTCCACTGGTGTGAAAAGGTATTCGCCCGCGCGGACAAGGCGTTCACAACGAAGTCGTAGAACAGCGTGTCCTCCGCATTGTGGTAGTGGACCCGGACCTTCGTTCCGCCCCCGATCAGGTCCACGCCCACGGCCCCTTCACCGACCCCTTGAAAGGCGGGCTGAATCCACAGGCCAGGCAAGTAATCCAGCCACCCCTCGTTGGAATCGAAGGCGGCTTCACCGGCGGCCAGCAAGGCCGTTCCCCAATCCGTATCCATCGGAATCAGCACCTCTTCTGCACCGGCAGGAGACAGCAACCTCGGGCCGCTCGCAGCATCCACCAGGTTGTCGCCCACCGTCTCAAAGACGCTGTTCGTGTAATACGTGGAATCCAGCGAGAGGCCATCGCTCAGGGCCCGCACATCCAGCCATTGCGCGGCCTGAATGCCATACCGGTCGCCGGTCAAGGCCAAATGCAATCGGACGCTGTCCACCACAACGTTTTCCCCAAAGTTCACATCCGGGGCCGACAAGCGAAACTGCGCCGCAAAGCCACCCAAATGCCAACCGGAACGTGGATGCCACATCCTGCCGACCACCGCGGTGCTCAATTGATCCGACTCCAACCGCTCCTCCCGCACGGACTGCAGCTCCACCGTCAGCGTGTCGGTGGTGTACAAGTCCAGCAAGTCGTATGCCGACTGAAGGTCCAATCCGGCCTCAGAATCAGGCGGTTTGCAGCCACCGAGGAGGGCGAATCCCCCAATCCATGCCCAGGCTGCCGCAGTCAGGCGAGCGGAAAACTTCATGGCGCGAAGTTCTGTTATTCCGCGACAGCCTCAGTCTTTCCCTCGAGAATCGTGTCGTAGTAGGCGTTGATTTCGCTCACATACCCCTCCTCTCCGGGGAAACGCATCACGGGAACCACAGCTTGGTCCAGCAACGCCAGGGTCTCTGCGTCTAGCTCCTCCGAACCGACGATGATGCCATCGGCATGCTGAATGGCCAAGGCATTCAAGGCCGCAAAGGTGGGGGAGGCCAAACAACCAATGCTCTGCCCATCGATGCCGTCCTGCACCATCTTCTCCGCCAAGCGCGCATCCAACGTCCCTTCAAATCCTTCATCAAACAAGCTGCAGACCACCTTGCTCTTGGCAAAATACGGGTCGCCGGCATAGAGTTGCTTCACGTAGACGGGCAACAAATGGGTCATCCAGCCGGTGCAGTGGATGATGTCCGGTGCCCAACCCAGCTTCTTGACGGTTTCCAAAACACCCCGCACAAAGAATATGGCCCGCTCGTCGTTGTCGGGATAGGACACCCCATCCGCATCCTCAAAGACGAACTTGCGCTTGAAAAACTCGTCGTTGTCGATGAAGTAAACTTGCATCCGCGCTGTGGGGATGGAGGCAACCTTGATGATGAGTGGGTGATCGGTGTCGTCCACCGCCAAATTCATTCCGGACAAACGAATCACCTCATGCAATTGGTGACGACGTTCATTGATTTTGCCAAACCTCGGCGTGAAAATTCGAATTTCGCGACCCCGCTCGTGGATTCCTTGGGGAAGATTCCTGCAGACTTGGCCCATGGGCGTTGTCGGAAGGAAGGGCACCACGTGTTGGGAGACATAGAGAATTCGAGGTTTCGTCATGGCGTGGTGAAGAAAGTACGAGCAAAGCACAAATCTACGGAATTTTGGGCGAAAATTCAAGGATTACGCGGATGGAAGCAGCAGCAATGGCACCCGAAGGATGGATTTTTGATCGGGCGGAGGATTTGCGGGGCTGGTTGGCAGCGCAGCGTGCGTCGGGTGCGACCATCGGTTTTGTCCCCACGATGGGGGC
>JBIKTK010000015.1:0-10230 GCA_044348125.1 Flavobacteriales bacterium
GCTCGTCTGATACCACCCAGCCCGCAGAAACCGAGGGGAAGAAACCGTAGCGGTTTTCCCGACCGAACCGCGAACTGCCGTCCACCCGGGCGGTGGCCTGGAAGAAGTAACGGTCCTTCAGGGTGTAGTTCGTCCGGGCGAAATAAGAGAGGAAGCTGTGCTGGCTCGGGTTGTTGACCGTCCGGTTCGCCGATGCGGCTTCTTCCGAAAGGGAATCCACGGCAAAAACGGGACCCGTGGCATCTGGGAAGAACAACCCGTAGCCGAAGTTGTCCGTCCGCTGGAACTCCGTTCCTACCAGGAAATCCAGGCGCTGGGTGTCATCGAGCTCGTAAGCATAGTCCACCGTGGCGTTGTAGTTCCAGTTGAGGATGTAGTTCGCGTAGCGGTTGGCGGTTCCCAGCTCTGTTGTGATGCTCAGCGCCCCAGGGTTGAACTGGTCCTCCCGCAGGTGCATGTAGTCGAAGCCACCACTCGCTTTGAAGTGCAGGCCATCGGCTAGGCGATAGATGAGCTGCAGGTTGCTGATGGAGCGGCTTTCCGTGGTACGCCATTGCTTCAATTCCCGGACCGCAACGGGGTTTTTGGTTCCGCCCCATTCGTCAAACCACAGGAAGTACTCGCCCGCCCGGTGCAACGTATCGCCGTTGTCTCCCAAGACGTCGCTTTCGTAACGGACCGGGTAGTAGGGGAGGGCGTTCGACATGGCGTCCCCCAATCCGCCGCTCCAGGCGGCGTCGATGCGGTTGTTGCGTCCCTGGCTCACCGAGGTGCTGCCGGTCAAGGTCAACCGGTCGGTGGGGCGGTAATCCACGTTCATTCGACCGCTGATCCGTTCGTAGCTGTTGCCCAACAGGTAGCTGTGGTTGTCATCGTAGGAGATGCCGCCGTAGAGCTGGTAGCGGTCCGCACCGTGCCGGATTCCGATGCTGTGGGCGTTTTTGAGCCCTGTGCCGATGGTTTGGCCTACCCAATCCGTGTTCGTCAGCAAGGCGTTCTGGTAGGCCGCCCGGCGCGTTTCGGCGTCATCCAGCGGCGACGTGACGTTGGGCAACCAGACGTAACCCGTGCCCCCGTCATTTTCCCAGGCCTCCTGGCGCAGGCCGAGGTAGGTTTCCGTATCGACCATGTTGGGGCGGCTTGCGGCCGTGCCCCAGCCCACGCGCGAGCTGTACTCGAAGGAAGTCCCCTTGCGGCCGCGTTTCGTGGTGATCAGGATGACACCGTTCGCTCCCCGCGAACCGTAGATCCCCGTGGCCGCCGCGTCCTTGAGGATCTCCACCGATTCGATGTCGTTGGGGTTGATGGATGCGAGCGGGTTGTTGTTCATGGCGCCGCTGTTGCCCCGCAGGAAGTACTCCTGGGTGATGGGGATGCCATCCACGACATAGAGCGGGTCGCCCCCTGCAGAGATGGAGGCCACCCCGCGGACGCGGACCAATGAACCCGCACCCGCCACGCCCGACGACTGGCTCACCTGGACCCCTGCCGCTTGACCCTGCAAGGCCGCTTCAAACGACGGCGTTTGGATGGCCGTGATCTGCTTCGCGTCAACTTGGGCGATGGAGCCCGTGACCTCCTTCCGGCGCTGGACCCCGTAGCCCACCACCACCACGTCACCGATGGCCACCGCATCTTCCTTGAGGACGACATCCAGGGTCAGCGTTTGACCGGAGGCCAAATCCACCGTCCTCCGCTGCTTGACGTACCCGATGAAACTGAACTCGATGGTATGGCTCCCCGGTGAGAGCTTCAGCGTGTAACGTCCATCGGGACCCGTGAAGACCCCTTGGGCGCCCCCGTCCGCGAGAACTGCGGCAGAGGGCAACGTTCCTCCTTTCGACTCGCGGACCACACCGGTCACGGTTTGGGCGTGCAACACACCCCCCGCCAGCAGGCCCAGCAAGGAACAGAAAATGAAACTGCGCATGGAATAAAAAGAATTCAAACGGTTCGGTTTCGGGCAAATGTAAAAGGGATGGTGTCAATTCGACACTTCATCCCTTTTTTCTCTCCAACTCAGTGACTTCCGAGCAGCACCGGGGCACTTCTTGACCAACCGCCCTGGTGGAGTTGCAGCACGTAATATCCTGGGGCCAGCCCTTCGAATTCCCACTGCCACCGAACCTGCTCATTTCCGTAGGCTTGGCGCTCCGTGGACAGAACCACCTGCCCCCGGGCATCGAACAACCGGGCACTGAACTTTCCCGCTTCGGGCAGGTGGCAAGCCACCTCCAACCGATCGGAAGCCGGCTGAGGCCAAATCCGAAGACCCTCGGCCGTCTCCACGTCCAACCCGGGCACGGACTGAATGAAGTCAGGTGCCGTGACCGGTTCATCCAGAAAAACATGGTACTCCCCGGGAGCAAACAGCATGGCCGCTTGCAAATCCGTGACCTCGATGGCCTCACCCGTCAGGTAATCGTACCAGGTGCCCGTGTGGGAGAACCCCGGCACCATGTTCAAGTTCACGACCTGAAAATTCGCCACCACCACCGCATCCATGTCTGGATGGTACAAATGCAGGCGCTTCCCGAAACCGGCGACATCCCAGTTGAAATTCGTTGTGGAGAAAGTGGCGTACTGGGTCTTGAGGTGGTTCAGCACCCGGATGACCTCGAACAGCCGGTAGCGATCGGGGTCCTCGCGGTAGTCCCACCGCACTGGTTTTGCCTCCACCCGGCAGCTCTCCTGCACCGTGACCCCGTCGGAACAGGTGTTGATGGAGTAGTCGTAGCCCAGTTCGCCAAACTGCCAAATCATCTTGGGTCCAGGCAGGAGCAAGTTGAAACACTGGATGGCCTCCATGCGGTCGAGGGCGGTGCCCAGTTCATCCGCTTGGTAGCTGCCTGACCCATTTCCAAACTGCAAGTTCTTGTACATCAACCGCTCCTCGTCGTGCGATTCTGCGTAAGAAACCGCAGCGGGCTGAGCGAAACCATGGCTTTGGTAGTTTGCCCAGGACAAGTTGGACGCATAGCCCATGGCGGCCTCCTGGTAGTCATGGGTGGAGTTCGACCAAACCATGAACCCTCCGTTGGTCAACACCGTCTCCTCCGAGGACGAACACCAGTGTTCCAAGATCATGTACAGGTCGGGGTGCTGGGCCCAAATGTGGCTGCCGTAGTCGTTTAAGATGTTGATCCGGCTCTGGTCGTAATTGCCGTTCCCGTTGGGGGTTTGGCTCATGCCTTGGGAGAAGTCCCATCGGAATCCATCCACATGGAAGGAATCGACCCAGTAATCCATGACCCGCTTCACGAACGCCCGGGTGTGGGGGGACTCGTGGTTCCAGTCGTAGAACCAGTTGAGCGCATGGGGCGCGGTCACGTTGAACCATGGATTTTCTGGCGTGGGGGCGTTGCCCGTCCAGTACATTTTGAGGAACGGATTGGGTTGGTCGGCATGGTTGAAGACCAAATCCAGCACCACCGCAATGTCCCTGGCGTGGCAGGCATCGACCAGTTCGCGCAGCTTGTCCGCGGGGCCATAGGCCTTGTCCACCGCCATGTAGAATGTGGTGTTGTAGCCCCAGCTGTCGTTGCCATTGAACTCCATGATGGGCATGAGCTCCAGCACGTTGATGCCGAGCCGGTCCAGGTAGTCCAGGGTGTCGATGATGGCTTGAAAAGTCCGCTCCTCTGTAAAATCCCGAACCAACAGTTCGTAGATGACCAATTGCTCCTTCGGGGGGCGCTGGAACCCGCCATCGGTCCAATCGAAGCCCGGGGCACCCGGGTGCAGAATGGAGACCGGTTCGTTCGGGGTCAAACCAGCCGGAAAGGGGATGAGGTCCGGATAGGTGGATTCGGGAATCCACCCGTCGTTCCATGGGTCCAGCACCTTCTCGGTGTATGCGTCAGCCACCCGGATATTCTCTGGCAGAATGTGGTACTGGAAGCGGTATTCCGTCCCGGGGGTGAGTCCGGTGATGTCGAGCCAGTAGCGCGCTCCGTCGGGGGTTCGGTTCATGAGGTAGTCCAGACGGACCTGCCATCCATTGAAGTCCCCCACAACAAACACAAAGTCCTTGTTCGGTGCCAGCAATTGCAGACGGGCCGAGGTGTCGTCCAGGTAGGTGATGCCGTCCTGCGTGCCCGCGGGGGCGACCGATGTCGGTGGGGCATCGGGGAGCACCGTCACGACAGCCTCATCGGTGGCCACTGCAGCACCCGCCACAGCTTCCAGGACAACGTCGTACTGACCGCCTGCGCCGGCTACAAAGGTGTAGGCGATGTTGCTGCCGTTGGTGGCCGCGACTTCGTCCCCATTGATCAAGATGCGCAATGCCGCGGGTTCGGTGGAGACTCCTGTGAGCTCGAGGCTCTCACCCGTCTCCAACACCGCATAGCCCATTTCAGGGGTGATGAGTTGCGCGGCGAAGGTCCCATCGCTGATGCCAAAGAAAATGTCCGACCCATCGGCATTCTTGCCTTGTAAGCTCCCATTGTAGTTGCGAAAGACCAGGGCAAGGGACTCGATTTGCTCGCCCGGCGCCAAGTCGTAATACTGGGCTAGGGTTTGGCCACCAAACGCGAAACTGTGGATGCCATTGCCCAGCGGTGTCAGCACGTAATCCGCGTTCGCCACGCCCCAGTTCGTTTGCACGTGCTGCCAATCGGAAGGTCCCGAACTGGCCGAGGTGATGACCCCAGTGTGGATGTAGACGGGGATGACATTCGCGAGCTGGCCATTGCCGAGGTTCGCGTTGTAGTAAAGCGTAACCACATCGTCCTGGGTGGGATAGGGGGGGTCGGTCCAGACGATTTGGCCTTGAACATCAGACCATCCCAACAGCAGTCCGCCCCAGAGTTGCAGGGCAAGGAGGAAACGCAGGGTGAGGGTTTTCATGGGGTGCGGGTTGTATTCAGTGTGCTCCGTGGGCTCTGCAATGTACCGAACAAAGTGTGTATAAATAACACTAAGTGGGTACGGGGGCATGAAAAGGGTAGGTTGGGGCATCGCTGGTGCTTCCGGGGGGCCGAGTCAGGGCTGCAGGAGCAGGACGCGCCAGGAGGGATAGGGGGGAAGCATGGATTGGAGGTGGTAGGTGCCGGAGGCCAGGCCTGTGGTGGACCAGTGGGTCGAGGGGGAGGCTGGGGTCCAGGTCCGGCCGTCGGGTGAGGTGATTCGGTAGGGGCCGGGGAGGGGCCACGAGAGCGGGGTGCCGATGGGGGCCGGGTTGGGGAAGAAGGAGGGGGGCGCAGCGGGACTTGTGCCGGGGTCCACGTGGACGGAGGCGGCATCGTTGGGGCTTCCCGGGGTGGGAGGGGGCGTGGAGAAAGGGGTGCACAGGGTCCAAGGGCCTGTCCCGTCCGGGATTCGGGCCCAGCTGGCATTGGGCGGAACGGCCGCCGACCAAGCGAAGCGGTCCATCCAACGCCACGCACCGTTCATCTTGCGCATGAGCCAGAGATCGTCGCCGTCGGTGTCCAGTTGAAACGTGGCGTGCAACGGTCCTTCCTCCGGTTCGTCGTCACACCAAAGCACCCGGTGGTCGCCTGCGTCCATGGTGAGTTGGGGGAGCGGCCATCGCGCCGGCTCCAGCCGCCGGTCGGTGAGGAAGAACGTCCCCAGGTTCGTGGCGCTCCCGCCCACGTGCACCAGTTCGACCCAATCATCGGCATCGCCGGCGGCATCGAGCACGTAGCTGTTGTTCTCGGGCATGACCTCATTGAACCGAATGGGGCCAGACATGGGCGAAGTCCAAACCCATTGCCCCGCGCAAGGGGAAACCGACTCGCTTCCGTCGGACCACTCAGCCCGCACCCGGACCACGGCGTACGCCCATCCTGTAACGTCCCAAAATCCCTCCCAATGCCCCAGCATCCCCGCCACCGGCGTGAGGGGCACGGTGAACACCGTCCCATCTGGCGATTCTACCTCCCCCCACCACGTGCCCTCTGCCGCCGGGGGCGTTACCCGCGCTTCGACCCGCAGCACCCCGTCTGCGACCGGCCCCGATGCCCAGCCCAGCAGCCGCCCCGTCGAGGGGGGCACCGGATCCAGCGCCGCGAGGGCCGTCATGCGCCGTTGGTTCACGTACGGCACGATGCCCAGGGCGATGTGGTTGCCCCAGGTTTGGCCTACAGAAGATTGAAAATCAGCAAAGGTGAACCCATAATCCAGCGTGCGGTAGACATCCTCCTCCGCTGCATCCGCCACCAGATCAATGAGTTCCTCCCCGCGCGCCCCCCACGTCGCCCCGTCAAAGCCATTCGCCAGCAAGTCCGCCAAATGGGCCGTGAACTGTGCCCGATAGGCCGGCACCTGCATCAAACGCTGGTAGAGGGGACGACCCGGATCCGGCGCCCAGGCATAAGGATTTTGGTTCGCCCAATTCCCGAACCACTGCACCCCCAACGTGTTGTCCATGTCGTAAGGCAGGTATTGGATGCGCCCATCCGTCGTCCTTTCGTAGAGATAATAGTTGTTCTGGTTCCCGATGTAATTGTCCCAATGGCCCACCAAGATCTCGGCAGCGGCCACCCGCAAGTAACCCTCCACGTCGAAAACGGCCTCCAAAGCGCAAGGAAGTTCCGCGAGGGGCGTGTTGTTCAAGACGTCCACAAACCGCGCCAAAGCACTGTAGTCGTCCGCGGTCTCATTCGTTTTGAGGTCATAAACCCGGGTGCTGCTCCAGGAAGGGGTGAACTGGTAGTCGCTGCCGTTGGGGCCTTCGTACTGCAGCGGAGCGGGGTACGTGCACTTCCAGAGGTTCCCGTGCGCGTGGTCCATCCGTTGGGCGAGCCAGGCAGCATCGATGTGTTCCGTGTTGAGATAGAGGCCCCGGTATTCGCCATTGATGTACAGCCGCACGTGGGCGGTGCGAGAGACAGGAACGCCCGCTTCGCGCATCATTTCATGCACCAGCCGGGCCCGCAGCACCGACACGTCATTGTGTTGACCATTCAGGTTGAGGCAGGCCAAACCCCGCCACTCCCTGCCCGGTTCAAACGCATCGAAGTCTACTTTAAACGATTTCTTCGCGGCCATCCGGGACGTGTTGCCCCGCAGCCGCACCCCGACTTGTTCCACCGTATCGATGATGTCCCCCCGCTCGTAAATGAGCGTCCCCGGGTACAGGTAGTCCGACCAGACACTGTCGGGGTGCAAGATGCCGTCCAGGCCCGCCCCGATCTCCAACCGGACCACCGCCACTTCGTCGGGTACAAAGGGATCCACCAACGGCGGCTGCCACATCACCTGGGCCTGGACGGCCCCAAGCCCCCACAGGGCGCCAACCACCGACACCAGCCTGCCCCCCCTCATGCCTTCGGACTGTCCGGTTGGTACGTAAACAGCTGGGCCGGCTTGTGCAGCACCCCCTGCTGCTTCTCGTCCAGCGGCACCACGTGCCCCATGCGCTTGACGTTTTTTCGGAAGTTCCGCTTGTCGAACTTCTTGTTCAAAACGATTTCATGCAAAGCTTGGAACTGACTCAGCGTGAATTTCTTGGGGAGCAATTCAAAACTGATGTGGTGGCTCTCCAGCTGCTCCCTCAGCGTATCGATGGCCGTTTCCAGAATCCGGTTGTGGTCGAAGGCCAAACCCGGTACCCGCCCCAAATCCATCCACCGTGCGTTTCCCGCAAATCCCGCCGGGTGCGGGACATGGTCTTGCAAACTGACCAGACCATAATATGCCACCGTCATCACGCGGATGTCCGGATTTGCCCGAAACGCCCGAAGCCACTTCTGGTCCTTCTCCTGCCGCACGCGATCCGGGTCCCCAAAGGCATGAAACTGTTTCAGAAACAAATTCTTGAGGCCAGTCAATTCAGACAGCACCCGCGCGGCGGCTTCCTCCAGCCCTTCGTTCTCCAGCACCAAATCTCCGGGCAATGCGGCCTGCAAATCCAAACCCGGATTCAAGTCAACGCCCTTGGGCAGGCGCTGGTCGATGATGAGCACTTTCAAACCGTCGTCGTGGTATCCGAAGACGACACAGTCAACCGAGACATGCAGGTGAGCGAGGCGATCCATGTTCATTCACATCCTTGGGCATCCTGGCCAAGGCCCCGCAAGATAGCATTTCCCATGGAGTTGTTGGGGCAGTCATGGTGCACGCTTGGATCTGTTGCGTAACTTCGCGCGCTCCGAAGGTTGCGATGCAATGGTCCTCGCCCCAGACAGGTTGATTGCAAAGGACATCTGATGAAGAAGATTGCTGTTCTCACCTCCGGTGGAGATGCCCCCGGAATGAATGCCGCCATCCGAGCGGTGGTTCGGGCCAGTGTTTACCACAAGGCAGAAGTGGTTGGGGTTTTCCAGGGTTACCAAGGTCTGGTCACAGGGGATTTCAAAAGGCTGCACGTCCGTTCGGTGGCCAAGATCCTCGGCCGGGGTGGAACCATCCTGAAATCTGCCCGCTGCGAAGCTTTCATGCATGCGGAGGGACGGGCCCAAGCGCATGCCCACCTCGTGGAGCATGGTGTGGACGGGCTGGTGGTCATTGGAGGGAACGGTACGTTCACGGGGGCGATCAAGTTGTACGAAGAAACGGGGTTCCCTGTGATGGGCATTCCGGGCACCATCGACAACGATTTGGCGGGAACAGATTACACCATCGGCTTTGACACGGCGACCAACACGGTGGTGCAGGCAGTGGACAAGATTCGCGATACGGCGGACAGCCACAACCGGCTTTTCTTCGTGGAGGTCATGGGCCGTGACAGCGGGTTCATCGCGCTGCAGACGG
Organism: Flavobacteriales bacterium; assembly: GCA_044348125.1. Taxonomy (GTDB): domain Bacteria; phylum Bacteroidota; class Bacteroidia; order Flavobacteriales_D; family Sanyastnellaceae; genus CAMCYM01. Next base: position 8,701 of record JBIKTK010000015.1, read on the forward strand.
GCATCGCCACGGGCGCTGTGGCGGTCATGACCCCGGAAACGGGCATCACAATCCCGGGCCTCGTGCGCATCCTCGACCAAGGGGAACTCTCGAACAAAACATCGAGCATTGTCATGGTTTCAGAAGGCCATCCCGAAGGAGGGGCCTACGAAATCGCCCGAAAGGTGGCAGAGATCTCCCCGAACTACGAAATCCGAATCACGGTATTGGGACACATCCAGCGGGGCGGGGATCCAAGTTGCTATGATCGGGTGCTCGCTTCCAAGTTGGGTGTGGCCGCCGTGGAGGCGCTCATTGCGGGCAAGCACAACATGATGGCGGGGCTGGTGAATGACCAAGTGGTGTTCACGCCTTTCTCAGAGGCCATATTGAACAAGACACAATCTTTAGAGGACGAGGTGCGCATCGCCCAAATCCTAAGCATTTGATACCATAGAAACGACATTGAATACAGTTCCCATGAAACATGTAGCCATCAACGGATTTGGTCGGATTGGGCGTTTGGCCTTCCGCCAAATGTTGGAGAGAAAGGACCTGCGCGTGGTCGCCATCAACGACCTCACCGATGTGAATACCCTTGCACATTTGTTGAAGTACGACAGCATTCATGGTCGTTTTTCAGGTGAAGTGCGCGTGGAGGGTGGCCACCTGGTGGTCAACGGAATGACCATTGAAATCCATGCACAAAAGGACCCCCTGGCGTTGCCGTGGGGTGCGCTGAATGTGCACGCGGTGATCGAGAGCACCGGGGTCTTCACCTCCAGTGACAAGGTGGGATTGCACATCCAAGCGGGGGCAAAGAAGGCCATCTTGAGCGCTCCTGCGAAAGGGGAGATGAAGACCATCGTGTTGGGCGTCAATGACCACATTCTCAACGACGGGGACCAGGTGGTCTCCAACGCGTCGTGCACCACGAATTGCTTGGCGCCCATGGCGAAGGTCATCGATGACCTCTGGGGCATCGAATCGGGCTTCATCACCACGGTTCACGCGTACACCTCGGACCAGCGGCTCCAGGATGCCCCCCACTCCGACTTGCGCCGAGCCCGCGCCGCCGCGCTCTCTATGATTCCAACATCCACAGGGGCCGCCAAGGCGGTCGGCTTGGTGTTGCCCAATCTGGCGGGCCGTTTGGATGGCCTGGCAGTCCGGGTACCCACCCCAACGGGTTCGGTAACGGATTTGACCTGTGTGGTGCGCAAGTCTGTTTCTGCTGCTGAGATCAACGCAGCCATGCAAGCCGCCGCCCAGGGACCCATGCGGGGCATTTTGGAGTACACGGAAGACCCCATCGTGTCTGCAGACATCGTAGGAAACACCCACAGTTGCATTTTCGATGCCCAACTCACGAAGTGCTCCGGCACCTTGGTCAAGGTGTTCGGTTGGTACGACAACGAGGCGGGATACGCCACACGGGTGGCTGATTTGGCAGAACGTATTTGATCATTGCATCTAATTTTTCAAGCGTGAAGGTTCTTGTTGCGGACAGTGGTTCGACCAAGTGCGACTGGATGTGCATCGATGCACAGG
>JBIKTK010000234.1:0-3338 GCA_044348125.1 Flavobacteriales bacterium
TTCCGGGTCAAGAAGGAACCTCGACCCAAGGGGTGGGCATTCGATTCCGCAAGGAGTTTGCCTACCTCCGGGAGATTTTCCGCCAGCGCAAGCCCTCCCCAACCGGGGAGGAAGACCCTCTGCCCATTCCATGACCCCCGTCATGCCACTTGCGGCCCGGATTCCTTACCTTTCCCTCGTTTTCTCTTTCTCACCGCTCGATTTCACGTTCCATGCGTTTCCCCCTCCCCTCCCTGGGCCTTGCGCTCCTTCCTTTTTCCCTGGTGGCACAAGCTCCCTTCGTCTTGACCTCGGCCGACCTTCCGCAACCGGGGGTCACCTACCCCTTGGTCGATGCACTCGCACCAGGAGGCGATTTGGAACTCGCCGGAGCGGGCGTGACCTGGGATTTCAGCAACCTCACGCCCACAGGCGATGCACCCTTGACGCCACAGCCCATGAGCGCGGCTTCCCTCACGGCCCTGTTCACCTTCAACAGTCCATTCAACCCCAACTACCAGAGCGATTTCTTCCTGCCCACCGAATTCCCTGACTTCGGCGGACAGCTCCCCATCGACATTCCCATCGACGGCTTCAACAACTTTTACCAAACCGACGGCAACCACTACACCGTGTGCGGCGTGGGCCTGACCTCGAGCGGGTTTGACCTGCCGGTCACCTATTCCGACATCGATGAGATGCTGCCCCTGCCTTGCGCATACGGCGCGACCCTCAACAGCTCCGGGGCCTTTGCACTCGATTTGGAAGGAACATTCGGCTATTGGTTAGACCAAACCCGTCAAGTCGAGGCCGACGGCCATGGCACTTTGATCTTGCCCGGAGGCAGCTTCCCGGTGCTCCGGACCCGCACCTTGCTCAATGCCACGGACAGCCTGCTCATCCCGGACCTTGGCGTTCCGTTCGCCTTCGAGCGAGAGCAAATCATCTACCAATGGTGGGGCCAGGGCAAGGGATTTCCGTTGCTGGAGATCACCACCACCTTCGGACTGCCGGTGACCGCACGCTACCAAGACTTGACCAGCGCACCCAATGCCGTGGCTGAGGCAGCCGAGCGGGGCGAAGGATTTTCCGTGGGACCCAACCCCGTGGCACCGGGAGACAGCTGGCACCTGCGCGGCCAGGACCCGACCGGAACACCCCGCAGTTGGCAGTTGCTGGACTTACAGGGAAGGGTGTTGCAATCCGGAACTTGGAATGGGACCTCGGCCGTTGTGGGTTCCGACGGTCTGTCCACGGGAACCTACCTGCTGCACACGGGCTCTTCGGTATTGCGCATCCAAGTTCGCTGAACCCCGGAATCGGGGGACGGGTGCCTCAGGCACCCAAACCATTATGAAAACCCCTCTGAATCGAGGGTGTCCAAGGCATCCATCTCGTGCCCCAGACGTTGGGTGTACCAGGCATCGAGCACCCAGCTCTTCCCTACTTGCGGGTTGCGAAACACCCGGAAGGGGACAGCGGGACGAAAGAGCGCCCAGCGGATGCGGTCTCGGATGACCAACAACGAGTTGGGCACCACCACGGCCCGTGCACTCACCCCTTCCATCGCTTCCGCTGACCCCATCCAGAAGAGGGCCTCCTGGTCCACCAAAGCAATGTCCTTGGGCACCAGCACCAACACGGGGTTGTCTGCACCCGGCAACAGCTCCCGCCGGGCCGTCTCCACCCGCCGGGCCAGGGCGGCATCCAGCACCACCTCCGGTTTGAAGCGCACCACAAACAGCCCCATGGACAGTTCAATCAGGGCGGAAGGGAGCTGCAGTTGTAAAGTCGGTTGCATCGGCTGAAGTTCGCTCACGGGCAAGCGTAGGCACTGAAGGGATTGGGCGTACAAAAGTTGAGTCCTGCGGTCAGGTCACCCTCCGCCAGCTCCTCCATGGTGTCCGTGGAATAGCCGATGCCATAGACCCCTTGGGAAGCGCGCGCGGCGAACAGACCCAAGCCCCCCACCAAATTCGAATACTCAGGCCGCTCTTGGATGACCCCGGTCACAGGGGCATTGATGTCGAGGTAGATGGCGAGTTCTTCGTTCGCCACCGACAGCACGAAATCGAAGGCGCGCGCGATTTGGACTTCCTCATCCCAAACGCCCAACTGGCGCGTGATGCGGGGATTCACCTCGAGCCGGGAAGCCAGGGTGGTGAAAAAACGCTCGCCATTGATGGATTTCGTAAGCAGCTGCCCTCCTTCCTCAGAGGACGCATCCACATCCCCCAATGGCCAGGCAATCGACTTCTCAGACTCCGAAACCAGAACCGTGTGGGCATCGTCCTGCCAAACCCGCTCGGTGTAATGCACCATCAACTGGGGCTCGTAACGGAACCCCCCCGGGGTGCTGGACCACTTGAAGGTCACATCCGGGTAAGTGGTCGCGAAACCGATGTTCGCAAAACCCAATTTGAAGTTGGGTACCCCGGGCGGTGGTTGGGTGATGTTGCCCGCCACCTCCGCAATGCCCATGGTCTCCCCCCGCACCGTGGTGCCATCCGCAAACTCGATTTCCAGCTCGTACAAGGCGTTTCCTTCCAGCCCACCGGGCTGAACCATGTACCAAGCCTGGTGCTGAGGACCGAAGAAAATACCCTCCTCCGACTTGTTTTGGAGCAACGTATCGCGCAGGGTCCAGAAACGAAATTCGACCCCATTTCGGTATTCCGTGATCCGGGCACTGACCTCTGCCGGGTCGTATTCGCTGCTGTCCGCGATGAGGGCGGCATCCAACTGGTTCCCATCCCCGAGCCAGGTCCGGTTGATGCGCACCCACTGCGTGTCCTGCGCCACATCCAGCAAGCAAAAGACCACGGGCGTGCGCTGGTAATCGGCTGTCAAATCCACATCCGTCTCACAGCCCGTCCAGGCCCCTGCGCTCAAGGCGAGCAACCATACCGCCCACCCACCGTTCCGTAACCTAAGCATGGGCCAAATGTAAGCCATGCAGGAACTCCAAGGTGTCGGCGCCGTCTGCATAATCCCAAGGTTGTGGAAACTGGCCTTGCCCCAAGTCCACCACCGCCACTCCGAGCGGTCGCGGGGGGCGGTTGCCCGAACGCATCAACACGCACTGGATGCCCGATGCCGCCTCAGCGATGGTCTCCCAAACCGCATCCACCTCTGCATACCGCGCGTAGAAAACCGAACCCACCGGACTCACCCAACCGGCGTCCTCCTTGAGCAACAACAAACCGTTTTCCAAGAGCGCCTCTCCGTTCAAAAGCCAAACCGCCCGGTGGTAGTCGACATTGTTTGCGTACTTGTTGTGGGCGGCGATGGGCACCCAGTCCATCCAAGCAGCAAACAAACGATGCACATCAAAATCTTCCGGCACAAAGAGTTTTGTG
>JBIKTK010000334.1:0-3316 GCA_044348125.1 Flavobacteriales bacterium
ACGACCGAGTGCGTCATCGCCGACGTCGAAGAGGAAAACGCTGCCGCCGGTGCCGCTGGCATGGGCGGAGGCATGGGTGGGATGATGTAAGTCCCTCTAAACAAGCGACATCCGAAAAGCCATCCCGCAAGGGGTGGCTTTTTTGTTGCTCCTAACTCAATAAGTTCGGCTGGGGATCAGCAAAGACGTCTGTGTTTTCAAAAATCCAATCTTCTGCAAGAGCATATTTTTGAGCAAGTTGAAAGTTTTCTCGGATGGCGGGTAGTTTTTGCGCATACAGCTCTTCTGTAAGTTGATTTTCAACATCTTTCAGCTCATTAATGTTGTTTAGAAAGAGAAATCCATCCGTGTTGAAGAACTTCCCGATGGAGGGGCAGCCGTAATACACGGGGACGGTGCCGGTTAAAAGGCAATCGATGAGTTTTTCTGTGAAGTAATAGTCAAGGCGCGAGTTTTCAATAACAAAGGAAAATTGAAAATCCTTCAGAGCTTCGAGCTTATAGGGGATTTCGCGATATCCTCGGCCGAACAGGGCCAAATCGTCACGCCCTGATTCCGCGATGATTTTGTGCCGGAGTTGATGGCCTTCAGTATCCCTTTTCGCAGACGCAATTATGGAGACAGCCCGTGTTTTCGTGTAGACACACCAGTCCTCAGGTTTGATCCAACAACCGCCAAAAGGATAAAACTGAAATGGACTGCCCAGCTCCAGCAGTTCCGCATGAAAAGTAAGTACCACATCGAACTTGCTCGAATGACTTGCGACGTAGGCATACGAATTTGAGTCGATACTGGGTGGTTCGAGTACCCAAGCTACGTGCTTTTTGCCTCGAAAACGGGGACAAGTGAGTTCTTTGTCAGTAACGAATACAACGGTCGACTGTCCAGAATTGAACAGAAATCGGAGAACGGGGGAGATCCAGGGCCTCAATAATCGATGAACCTGGCGTCCTCGGATCCATCGAATGTGCTTTGATGTTTGGTAAGAAGCGCTGTATTTGCTGTGTTTAAAAGTGACATCCAGCAGGTAGCATGGGCTTTGTTCTTGCAACATCGGAAACAGTGTTTTAACGTGCCGGTTCGAGGAGATGTAAATCTACCTCCGGCTCACATTGGAGTTTACATCTCGCATGAGAAGGAACTTGTTCACTTTCCTCAGGTACGGTGTTCGTGGAGAAGGATCTCATCTAACCAGCCGGCCACCTGTGAAGCAAGTGCACGGTTTGAGAACCGCACCAGGTCTGCTGTGTTGCGCAGGGGAGCTTCTGAGGCGAGCTGAGCGTAGAGGAAGTTGCAAATCCCCTCGGTGTCTTCATAACCCGTTGTGATCCCTGCATTGTGCGTAGCAATAAAGGAGTCAACATCACCCGGCGTATCCGAGAAGGATAGAATGGGCTTTCCAGCACGGAGCAGTTCGAAGAGTTTTCCGGGAATTCGCCCGGCCGCATTCGCCGCCCGATTCACGGGCAAAATCAGCACATTAGCACGCCCAATCTCCTCAATTACAGCTGTTCGAGGTAAGCTACCTAGGTAATGCGTGTAAGGCTCCAAACCTGCAGAGGACAGCTGCCGACGCACTTCGACATCGACGGAGCCTGCGAGTCGAATGCACAACCGGCCGCGAAATTCTTCAGAGTCCTTCAGCATCCGCCGGAGCGCTTCCCAGAGACCTACCGGGTTGCGGTCCGTGCCCAGTAATCCGCCGTGAAACAGCACAAAGTGTCTGCTGTCCAGGGAATTAGCGTAATCTGCGAAATCCGCCTCATCGTAGCCGTAGGGGAGCACTTCTACGTTCTGAGCGCCGATGGATTCTAGATCTTTCGCCCAGGTCGGGCTCGCAATTGAAATCTTTGATGCCGTGCGGAATACGGCTTGTTCTAGCACTCGGTGAATGCGGTCGGCGCGTTTGCCGATGCGCATATCTGCATAGTAATCCACTTGGGTCCAAGGGTCTTGGAAATCAGCAAGCCAAGGCAGGTTGAAGCGTTGGGCGATGCGCAGGCCGATGACGGTATTCGTGTGGGGCGGGCCGTCTGTGAAGATGGCGTCCACGGGATGGACCTTCAGGTAGCGGCTCAACTGACGCACTGAAGGTCGAATCCACAGTGCTCGGGCGTCCGGGATGAAGAAATTCCCGCGGACCCAAACGCCCAACGCATCCCACCGGCTGCGTTGGTCTGCAGAAGTGGCGGTAATGCTCAACAGCGGGGTGTCCTGCTTCCGACCGGTCAACCATTTGAACAGATTTGTCGGTTCTGGAGCGGTCACACGTACCACTTCCAACCCTTCAGGAACATCCTTAAAATTTGACGGATCCTCGAATTGGTACTTCGCATCGCGAGCAGTGAACACCACAGGTTCCCACCCGAATTCCCTCAGGTACTTCACAAGTTTCAGGCAGCGCAGCACCGTCACCCCGCCCGAAGGCGGCCAGTGATAGGTAATGACGAGGACACGTTTCACTGCAGCCGGGATTCAACCTATTTCTTTCAGGAATCAGTCTCGAAAGATACCTTGCTAGGGGATGTACATTTCGAGGGTGGAAAAGAAATCTGCCGTGCCGGAAATCTCAGTTGTCATGCCGGTGTTCAACAGTGCGCCTTTTCTGGCAGCTGCTGTTAGAAGCATTCTTGAGCAGACCTACGAGAATTTTGAGTTCGTTATAGTGGATGATGGCTCGACGGATGGGAGCGCCCAAATTCTCAATTCCTTTTACGATTCGAGGATTGTTTTATTCACAAATTCGGAGAATAAGGGACTCATTTATAGCTTGAATTTTGGTGTTTCTGTCGCGCGTGGAAGATACATTGCTCGTATGGATGCGGATGACATTGCGGTGAAGTTTCGACTACAGAAGCAGGTGGACTTTTTAAAGAAGCACCCGGAATGCGCGGTATGTGGGACATGGGCACGCCTGATGGATGCTCAAGGTAAATTGGGGCGTACGTGGAAACGGGTCACGCAACCGGATGAAGTTCACGCTGCTCTGTTCTTTCAGTCGCCGCTGATACACCCCACCGTTATGGGGAAATCCGAAGTATTCAAAGCGCACCCATACAACTCAGAAGCGGCTCACTGTGAAGATTATGCTCTCTGGCTTGAACTGGCAGAACGTGGATACCGCCTGTGTAACCTCGGTGAGGTGCTGCTGCACTACCGCGTGCACGGGAGCAACATTTCGGTAGTCAAAGCTCAAATCCAGCGTCAACATGCTGACGAGATGCTTCAAAGGCACCTTATGAGAAGATTGGAATTGAGGCTTTCAGAGCGAGAGCTGGAGTTGAATCATCTCTGGTTTGCAGGGGAAGCTGAGTTA
>JBIKTK010000235.1:0-3305 GCA_044348125.1 Flavobacteriales bacterium
ACCGATCCTCCACCTCGGATTCCTCGCACTCGGCGCCTTTTTCGCGGCCACCCAAAGGCCCTTGGAAGCTGCCACGAACTGGGGAATCGCGCTCGCCTTCGACCCGTTCGACGATGCGCAACCTTGGAAGGAAAGACCGATTTGGCAACGGGCATGGTTGCTGGTTCATTTGGCCTTGACCGCTGCGGCTTTCGGTCTCGGAATGGGATGGAATGACGCCGCTTGAACTGCTGGAGGAGCACGGTTCCCTCGTGCGCCACCTCATCCGGATGCACCTCGGGACGGGACCGGATGCAGACGATGCCTACCAGGAGATCTACATCAACCTGCACCGGGGTTGGGCTGGGTTTCGGGGCGCATCTCAGGCCCGTACTTGGCTCTACCGCGTGGCCTTGAACACCCTGCTCACCCAGCACCGACGCCAGGCCATTCGGCGCACGGAGCCGCTGGAAAACCACGAACACGCAAGTCCTGTGGTCCCCCAGCACGAACAGCGGGACCTGCTCGAAAAGGCCCTCGAAACCCTGAGTCCCGTGGAGCGCTCGCTCATCGCCCTGCATCTCGAGGGCTTTGACTACGGCGAAATCGCGGACATCTTCGGCATCCCCCCAGGCACGGTCGGGGTGCGCATTCACCGAATCAAGAAAAAAATCACGGCATGGATTCAACATCCTTCGACTTGAACCGGGCCTGGGCGGATGCCCGGGGTCGGTGGGAGGCCGCCGGGGTCGGCCCGGGGAGCGGGGCGGTCCAAGGGGCGGCCCCGGTGCACCCCGCCCACGCGGGGGTGCACCGATCGCGGCCAGCCGGCGTCCTCGACCGGGCGGATCGCACCTTCCTGCTGAGCCACCTGATGACCGCGGTGAACGTGATTCCCCTCGGCGTGCTGGCCGTGCTGCAGCCGTTGCCGTGGTTGCGGCTGGGACTCGCCGTCGTCATCGGCTACAACCTCATCGCCACCTGGCAACTCGTTCGCATCCAGCAACGGCTGCGGGCCGCCCGCCACCACCTCGACCTCCCGCTCGCCCAGTACCTCCGCCGGACCGCCGACGCCCTGCGGGACTGGCAGCGCGCCCAGTACCGGCACGGCTGGTGGCAACTCCCCTTCTCCGGCGGCCTGGGCATGGCCTTCGGCATTTGGGCCTCCCAACCGCCCGGCCTGGCGTGGCACGAAATTCAGGCCCTCGATGAGCCCCTGTTTTGGGCCATCGCCATCGCCAACTTGATCCTCCTCTCCTTGCTGAGCCAAACCCTCGTCAGAACCCTGTTCCGCAAGAGCTTCGGCAAGGACGAAACGAACCTGCGGAACTGGGCGGATGAACTCGCGGGGGAGGGAGAGGGTTGGCCTAAATTTGGCCCACCCCATGAGCGACATCCTCCAGCATGAGTGCGGCATCGCGCTGCTCCGACTGAAGCAACCCCTTCAGCATTACATCGACCGGTACGGAACGGCCTTCTACGGCCTCAACAAGATGTACCTCCTGATGGAAAAGCAGCACAACCGGGGTCAGGACGGCGCTGGGCTCGCAAACATCAAACTGGAATCGGAGCCCGGCGACCGGTATATCAGTCGCATCCGCTCGGTGGACAGCCGGCCCATCCAGGACATCTTCCAACGGGCGATGGGACGGTTCAGCGACCTCCAGCAACAGCAGCCCGAACGCCTCCGGGACGCCGCTTACCTGCAAAAGCACTTCGCCTTCACCGGGGAACTGTTCCTGGGCCACCTGCGTTACGGCACCTACGGCAAGAACCAAGTCGAGAACTGCCATCCCTTCCTGCGGCAGAACAACTGGCGCACCCGCAACCTCGTGGTCGCCGGCAACTTCAACATGACCAACACCGACGAGCTCTTCCAGAAACTCGTCGACCTGGGTCAGCACCCCAAGGAGCAGGCGGACACCGTCACGGTACTCGAGCGCATCGGGCATTTTCTCGACAACGAAAACCAGCGGCTTTTCGCGGAATTCAAGGCCCAGGGGTTGAGCAATCAGGAGATTTCAGGCCAAATCGGCTCCAACCTCGACCTGTTCCATGTCCTGACCCGAGCGGCCAACTCCCTCGACGGCGGCTATGTGATGTGCGGATTGGTGGGACACGGGGACGCCTTTGTGATGCGTGACCCCAATGGAATCCGCCCGGCTTTTTGGTACGAAGACGATGAAATCTGCGTGGTCACCAGCGAGCGTCCAGTGATTCAAACCGCGTTCCACGTGCCCATCGAGTCCATCCGCGAAGTGGAACCAGGACACGCCCTGGTCATCAAGCGCAACGGCGAAGTACGGATGGAACGCATCAAGCCGGAAGCCCCTCGCCGGGCTTGCAGCTTCGAGCGCATCTACTTCAGCCGGGGCAACGACCGAGACATCTACGAAGAGCGCAAGGAGCTGGGCCGCCTCATCGTTCCCCGCGTGTTGGAGGCCATTGAGCACGACCTCGACCACACGGTCACCAGCTTCATTCCCAACACGGCAGAGTCTTCCTTCTACGGTCTCATCAAGGGACTGGAGGATGTGCTCAACCAGAGCAAAATCGCACGCATCCTGGGACTGGGCAGCGATCCCGAACCCGAGGAAGTCCATGCCATCTTGACCGAACGTCCCCGGATCGAAAAAATCGCGATCAAGGACGCCAAGCTCCGGACCTTCATCACCGAGGACAAGAGCCGGGACGACCTCGTGGCCCACGTCTACGACATCACCTACGGCACCCTGCGCCCCGGCGTCGATTCCCTTGTCGTCATCGATGACAGCATCGTCCGCGGCACCACGCTCAAGCAATCCATCCTGCGCATCCTCGATCGATTGGGTCCGCGCACCATCGTGGTCGTTTCCAGTGCGCCCCAGATTCGCTACCCCGATTGCTACGGCATCGACATGGCAAAACTCGGTGACTTCATCGCCTTCCAAGCCGCCGTCTCCCTCATCCGGGAACGCGGCATGGAATCCCTGCTCGACGAGACCTACGCCCACTGCAAAGCAGACCTTTCCCGCCCCAAGGAAGAAAACGTCAACCACGTCCAAGCCGTCTACGCTCCCTTCACAGAGGAGGAAATCAGCAAGAAAATCTCGGAATTGCTCACCCCGGATGACATCCAAGCGGAAGTCAAAATCATCTTCCAAAGTGTAGAAAACCTGCACCGTGCATGTCCCAACCACACCGGCGACTGGTACTTCACAGGTGATTTTCCCACCCCGGGCGGCAACAAGGTGGTGAACCGGGCCTTCGTTTACTACATGGAAGGCCGCGACGAGCGGGCTTACTGAACCCGTTCCCCGGTCGCTTCGAACCGTTCGCCTCGAACC
>JBIKTK010000237.1:0-3272 GCA_044348125.1 Flavobacteriales bacterium
GGGCCCGGGCATCCGGGTGGACGATGGGGTCGAAGAAGGTGGGGAAGTGTCGATCTACTATGACCCCATGCTCGCCAAACTGGTCGCCACCGGCCCCACCCGGGAAGCCGCCATCGACCGGGCGATCCGGGCCATCGACGCCTACGAAATCGTGGGCGTCGAAACCACCCTGGGTTTCTGTCGGTTTGCCATCGACCACCCTGCATTCCGCTCCGGCAAATTCGACACGCATTTCGTCTCACGGTACTTCCAGCCGGACAGCCTCGACCGAAACGCCGCGTGCAGCGAGTTCGAATTGGCCACCCTGGCCGTAGGACTGCTCGCCAAGCAGCACCCCCAAGCTGATGCGGTCCCATCCCCCTCCCATGCGGTCGCGCTGCGCCAGGAGTCCGTTTGGTGGCGACATCGGAGCCAAGCCTGACGGTGGATTTCGTACCTTCACGACCGAGCATGAAGGAGCGACATTTCATCGTATACGACCTGGAGGCCACCTGTTGGCGCAGCAAACCGAAGACGGTCGAGGTCATCGAAATCGGTGCGGTCAAAGTCAACGAGTCCTTAGAAATCGTTGATGAGTTCTGCTCTTTCGTCCGCCCCTTGCTGCATCCGGAGATTTCTCCATTCTGTACCCAGCTTACCAGCATCACCCAGCGTGATGTGGAGGATGCCGGCCATTTCCATGAGGTCATCCAAGAATTCACAGCCTGGCTGGATCCCCACAACGTTCACCCTGTTTTGATGAGCTGGGGGGAGTTTGACAAGCGTCAACTGCTCACGGATGCTCGGCTGCACCAATTGGACCTACCCTGGTTGCGCTATCACGCTTGTTTGCAGATGCACTACAGCCGTTGGAAGGGATCCAAAAACCAAATCGGGTTGAAAAATGCCCTTCAACTGGAGGGACTTCATTATCTCGGCACCCAGCACCGTGCCATCGAAGACGCCCGAAACATGGCCCGACTGTTCCAGCAGGTGGCGGCCCCCATGAAACTGGTGGGCGAATGAACGGGGCGCACCGAACCGGGATTTTCGTCTTGCTGCTGCACACCTTCCGGACCGAGTTGCGCAAGGCGCATGGCTGGGTGGGGCTGGGATTGTTCGCGTTGTCGTCCGTCTATGCAGCCTATCGATCGGTGGGGCCCAGGCCCGAGGCGGACACCTGGAACGCCTTGGTTTGGTTGGTGCTGATGTTCTCCGCTTTCAACGCCTTGGCCCGGCCTTTGGCCGATGATGTCCGGGAGGTGCGTCAATACCAACTGCACCTGCTGCGGCCACAGGATTGGATCGTGGCGCGCACGCTTTACCATGGGATCCTGCTGACCGCTCTGGCCTGCTGTGTGTGGATCGCTTTCGCTGTGTTCATGGGCACGACGCATTTCGAAGGCATGCGCTTTTTCTGGATGCTCCTCGGCATGGTGGTCACTGCTTGGTCGCTGGCGGGAGCCATCACCCTGCTCAGCGCATTGGCCGCACGGGCCGGAGCGGGATTTGGACTCACGGCTGTGCTCGGTATCCCATTGGTGGTTCCCATCTTGCTGCTGTCTTCTCGGTTCGGTCAGGCCGTGATTTCAGGATTGGGGACCGCTGAAAAGGGGGAATCCTTGCTTTTTTTGGGAACGTTTGGAGTCGGTGCTGCCGCCATGGGCTTCGTGCTCTTCCCTTACCTTTGGCGCGAATGATTCCCACATGAAGGACCGCGTTGCCTTGTTGGCCTCTGGCGCCCTGCTGCTCTATGTCATCGCGATGACTTGCTTGGTTCCGCTGGGACCGGGTCTCATTGCGCTGGAGCCTGTGGAGGATGCTCCCTTGCAACGTTTCGAGGTGGTCGGTTTGGGCACCCATTTTGCAGGCCAAACAACACAATCCCGGGTTTTTGTCGGACAGCCTGGAGCTGTATGGGAGTGGCGGGTGCTGGAAGCCCGGAGCAACAGCCGGTTGTTGGTGGAATCGGTTTGGCCTGAAAAACTCAAATCCAAGTCCTTAGACCTTTTTGTCTACCACCCCACCGATGGCACCCTGCTGTTGGAAAATGCCTTGCACGTGGAGCATGTTCCGGTGGATGCCATGACCGTATTTCCCGCCTTGTCTCAACCGATTCCACCGGGGGATGCATTGGGTCTGCATTTTCCGTTTCAACCCCAAATCTTCGAGTCCATCCGCAATCTCCTCTGGCATGTCCCCATGTGGTTCACGATGTTCTTGCTCGCTGGAATCGGGTTCGTCGCCTCCATTCGGCAATTGGGCAGCAACCGGCTCCTTCCCGCAGATGGTCAAGCAGAGGCGGCAAGCCGGGTGGCTTTGTTCTTCGGCGTCTTGGGTCTGATCACGGGGAGCATCTGGGCACGTTTCACCTGGGGCACATGGTGGGTCGACGATCCCCAGTTGAATGGGGCCTTGGTGACGGTGCTGGTTTATGGGGGGTATGGTGTGCTCCGAGCTTCCTTGGAAGAGGCCATGCTCAAGGCGCGCTTGGCTGCCGTGTACAACTTGTTCGCATTCGTTATTCTGGTCATTCTGTTGCTCATCCTGCCTCGTTTTTCTGAAAGCTTGCATCCCGGTAAAGGAGGCAATCCCGGTTTCAACGCCTACGATTTGGACAGCACCCTCCGCCTCGTCTTCTATCCAGCTGTGGTGGGATGGGGCATGTTGGGATGGGTGTTGTACCGCCTTGGGTACCGAATGGATGGGGCCACCCGTTGGATGGAAGCGCAAGATGCGCCCCAGGACTTGGGCATTGCATCCACCCCTTTCTCAGTGAACAAATGAACTTCTTGATTGCCCTGTTGTTGCAAGCCACACCGATGGAACAGGTCTTCTTCGGCTCGGGGAAGGCTTGGGTGGTGCTGGCCGTCGGCGCCACCATCCTGTTGGGATTGGTGGGTTGGATTTGGCGCGCACAAAGTCGATTGAAGCGACTGGAATCGCGCATGAAATCCTTGGACTCTGATCAAATACAGCCATGAAACGCAGCCACATCATTTTGCTTCTGCTCGTTGCCGCTGTGGTCGGCACGGTGATTTCTACCTTCTCCTCCAGCAGTCGGTCGGTAGGATTTGCAACGGCGCAAGCGGACCCTGGGGAGGAGTACAAAATTTCCGGCACTTTGGTGCGGGAAGAGCCGGTGGTTTATGACCCAGAAGTGGATCCCAACCGAACGGAATTTCACATGCGGGACAAGGAAGGCAATGTGCAACGTGTTTTGCTGAACAAGCCCAAACCGACGGGCTTGGAGAACAGTGAATCCGTGGACATTTACGGCCATTTTGACGGAG
>JBIKTK010000238.1:0-3265 GCA_044348125.1 Flavobacteriales bacterium
TGGAGGGCTACGTAATGGGGCAAGCTTGGCGCGAGGTGGCCGATCGATTGAAGGCCCAGGGTGTGGAACTGGTTCCCTTCCAGAGGGATACCGTTCTTCAGCTGGAGGTGGGATACATCCGAAAATTTAGCTCCGTGGCGGTTCCCTATGAAGGACATCACCCCAATGCCATTCACGAAGTGACCTGGCGGAGCGAGTCCGTTCCCGTTCGCGCTGGAGATTGGTGGATTCCTTCCTCGGGACGGTCCCGTCGGTATTTGGCGGAAACCTTGTCGCCCGAAGGACATGACGCCTTCTTGGTTTGGAACTTCTTCGACAGTGCACTGCAACAAAAAGAATGGTATTCCTCCTATGTTTTCGAGGACACGGCCATGGAGTTGTTGGCTTCGGATGCTGCCTTGCGTTCCCAATGGGAGGAGGCAAAGCGGCAGAATCCCAGTTGGGAAAACGATGCGTCTGCGGCCCTGAACTGGTTGTACCAACATTCGCCTTACATGGAACCTTCGGCAAACCGGTACCCTGTTTACCGAATGCCCATCCCACCGAACCAACAACCATGACCCCGCAGCCCGAACCCCCTGCCAAGCGCAAGCGAAGGCTACCTCAGTGGATGCAGGAGCCCATCTTCACAGGCATGTTGCCGACGCGAATGCTCTCCACGGGCCATGCTTGGGGCAGGACGATTCGACGTGAAGTGGTCGGAATGACGCCGCAACAAATTCGGACTTGGCTCGATGGGTTGTCTCGTCTCAATCCCGGTCCCGCGGGGGGGACGTTCGAGCTGGAGGAAAAGGGGGGCGTTCCCACAGCCGCAGTGCGATGCGGTGGCAACGGCCGGTTGTTGGTCCTGTTGGTCCACGGCGGAGGATTTGCCTTTGGATCGCCGCGAACCCACCGGGCATTGGGGATGCATTTGGCCAAACGACTCGGCGCAGAAGTGTGGATACCGGCATATCGGTTGGCCCCCGAGCACCCATTCCCACAGGGGTTGGACGATGTGTTGCGCGTTTATGAAGCGGCTTGCAAAACACACGAGGAAATCTGGGTGGTCGGGGACTCGGCTGGCGGCAATTTGGCAGCGGCCTTGGTGCAAACAGCCCGGGATCGGGCCCAACGAATGCCCGCTGGATGTGCACTGCTTTCACCCTGGTTGGATTTGAGGCCGGAATCCCGCAGCAACCAGCAGGATGCCCACGCACTCAGCATGTTTGACGCTGAGGACATGCGGGCCTACAGCAAGCAGTATTTGGTGGAAGTATCCCCCCAGCACCCGCAAGCCTCTCCTTTGCTGGGGGGATTCCAGGGCTTCCCCAGAACCCAGATTCAGGTTTCAGCGACCGAATACCTCTATCCGGATGCCATGCACTGTCTGAAAGAACTCGAGAATGCGGGGGTTCCTTGTCAACTGTATCTCGATCCCGGGGCATTGCATGGCTGGCAGCTGTTCCCGGACTTTCTTCCGGAGGCCCAGCGGGCCGTGGATGCGTTGGTCGACTTCATCCTGTCCCCTCAAGATTGAGGTGGATTCGGGTCACTCCTTGGCCCCGGCATCCAAAGCACACAGCAGCTGTTCAATGGCCCATTCTACCTCTGAATCCAAAAGGTTGAGAGGCGGTGCCATGCGAAATGCTTGGGGCGTGCTGAGGAACCAGTAGATGAGCACCCCCTGTTGCAAGGCGTTCTCCACCACCCGGTTGACTGTGGCACTGTCTCGGCACTCTACGGCCATGAACAACCCCAACCGGCGAACCTCCCGGACTGCGGGATGGCTGGCGAGGGCCTGCTCCAACATCTTCCCGTGTCGCTCCACAGCGGTCCAATCCGTGGCCTCGAGCAAGGCAAGTGCCGCAGCTGCTCCAGCACAAACCACAGGGTGGCCTCCAAAGGTGGTGATGTGACCCAGTTCCGGATCTTGTGCGAGCAGGGCCATGTCCTCAGCCGAGGAGACGAAGGCACCGATGGGCATGCCCCCTCCCAAAGCCTTGCCGAGGCACAGGATGTCAGGGACCACGCCGAAGTGCTGGAAGGCAAAAGGGCGCCCCGTTCGGCCCATGCCCGCTTGGATTTCGTCCAACACGAGCATCGTCCCTGTTTCGTCGCATCGGCGCCGGATGGCTTGAAGCCAAGCGGGATCCGGAATGCGAATCCCTGCGTCGCCCTGAACGGTTTCCACCACGAACGCAGCCTGGCTGCCATCGATGGCGGCGAGTGCCGAAGGTTCGTTGAACGGGACGAAGTCAATTCCCGGCAGCAACGGTTCGAAAGGAGCACGGCGCATCGGGTTGTAGCTGACGCTCAGCGCTCCTTGCGTGTTGCCGTGGTAGCCGCCCTGGCACGCCAAGAACCGCTTGCGGCCCGTCTTCCTTTTTGCCAGTTTCATGGCACCATCGATGGCTTCCGCGCCTGAATTGACGAAATAGACGGCCTCGAGGGGCCGGGGTAGGAGGGAGCAGAGCCGTCGGGTCGCTTCGTATTGGGTGGTTTGGCCTAACTCGCCATACACCATCGCATGCAGGTGTCGGTCAATCTGGGTGTGCAGCGCAGCCAAGATCGCCGGATGTCCATGCCCAAAGGAGGACACGCCGATGCCACTGATCAGATCCATCCAGCGCGTTCCGTCCGTGAGGTAGATCCAAGGACCTTGGGCACGTTCGACGTCCTTGCCGAGGGGATGCAACGTGGTCTGCGCCAGGCCCGCATCAAGCAGGAACCGGTTCATGGCGCGGTTTCGATTTCCCACTCATCCAGGAACATCCAAGAAGGGTTTCCGGTTCCGAGGTGCCACGCGGGCAAATCGCCGAAAGTCGTCGCTTCAAAGCGAACGTAGCGCACCTGAGCAGTGGTCATCAACTCAAAACGATGTACTTGGGGGCGTTCATCTCGATCGTCGCGTTGGGGGGGAGGTGGGGCCATTCCCAGCAGCACCCAATCCCGGCCATCCGTCGAACCCCAGAAACGAACCGTTTGGGGGTAAAAAATCCAGGGCCGGGTGTCTTGCAAGGCGCCCAGCCGCAGCCGCAGCAGGGACGTGGTGGCCCCCAGGTCCACCGTGCCTTGGACATCTTGGCCGTAAAATCCTTGCCATTCTCCCGTCTTGAATTGGTTTCCGCCGCGGATGCCATCCAGCAGCGCTTGGTCTCCACCAGCATGGTATTGGTTGTCAAACTGGCAGGCCAAATCCAGCTTCCAATCATGTGAGATGGCCCGGATGGGGTGGGAGACGGTAGCGGAGCGATTCCCCGCGCCATCGATCGAACAGGCCTCT
>JBIKTK010000239.1:0-3263 GCA_044348125.1 Flavobacteriales bacterium
CTTCGTTCCTGTGCTGCTGACCGACGTTCCCGATGTTCCGACCGCCTGGACCGAGATGCAACGCATCGCAGAGGCCGTGGGCCGGGGAGCGTCGGGCCGCGTTTGGCTCGACCAAATCCAGACTGCGTGGGGCACGCCCCGTCCCGTGACCCGCCCGGTCGCCTACCTCATCTGGGCGGAACCCTGGATGGCGGCAGGCGGCGACACCTACATCGACTCCGTTCTCCGCTGGTGGGGCGGTCAGAACGTTTTCCAAGCGCTGCCCCGTTACCCGACCGTGGATGGCACGGAACCTGCGTGGCAGCTGCAGCCCGAAGTGCTGCTCTCATCCGAGCCCTTCCCCTTCCAGCCCGCTCATGCCGCGCCTTGGCGCCAGCGGGGTCTGAACGTGCAGTTTGTGGACGGGGAGGCCTTCAGCTGGTATGGTTCCCGCATGTGGCACGCGCGGGCGACTTTGGACGCCTGGGCCCGGGGCTGACAGCAATTTCGGACAACCTGTCAGGATTTGGCCTGGATGTTAGGCCAAACCCGCACAACTGTCAGCCCTTCTCCCCTCCCCCGGCTCCGGCACAGGAATTGCGTTCACCCGGTTACAAAACGAAACAACAACGCTATGAGCAAAATCATCGGCATCGACCTCGGTACGACGAACAGTTGTGTCGCGGTCATGGAAGGCAACGAACCGGTTGTCATCACCAACGCAGAAGGGAAGCGCACCACCCCCTCCATCATTGGTTTCATCGCAGGCGGCGAACGCAAGGTCGGTGAACCGGCCAAGCGCCAAGCCATCACGAACCCGGAGAAGACAATCTACTCCATCAAGCGTTTCATGGGCACGGACTTCCAACAGGTGTCCGAGGAAATCAAGCGGGTTCCCTACAAGGTGGTCAAGGGCGACAACAACACCCCCCGGGTGGACATCGACGGTCGGCTCTACACGCCGCAGGAAATCAGTGCCATGATCCTGCAGAAGATGAAGAAGACCGCCGAAGACTACTTGGGTCAGGAAGTAACCGCTGCGGTGATCACGGTACCTGCATATTTCAACGATGCCCAGCGCCAAGCCACCAAAGAGGCTGGTGAAATCGCCGGTTTGGAGGTCAAGCGCATCATCAACGAACCGACCGCGGCCGCCCTCGCCTATGGCCTCGACAAAAAGCACAAGGACCAGAAAATCGTGGTCTTCGACTTGGGCGGAGGCACGCACGACGTCAGCATCCTGGAACTGGGTGACGGCGTGTTTGAAGTGCTTTCCACGGACGGTGACACCCACCTCGGCGGCGATGACTTCGACCAAATCATCATCGATTGGCTGGTCGCAGAGTTCAAGTCGGACAACGGGGGCATCGACCTGTCCCGCGAGCCCATGGCCCTTCAGCGCTTAAAAGAGGCAGCCGAGAAGGCAAAGATCGAATTGTCCAGCACCACGTCGACGGAGATCAACCTCCCCTACATCATGCCGGTAGATGGGGTACCCAAGCACTTGGTACGCACGTTGAACCGTGCAAAGTTCGAACAGCTGGCTGACTCCCTCATCAAGCGAACCATCGAACCTTGTGTCTCTGCCATGAAGGCAGCGGGATTGGACAAATCAGACATCGACGAGGTCATCCTGGTCGGCGGTTCCACCCGGATTCCCGCCGTACAAGATGCGGTGAAGGCGTTCTTCGGCAAGGAGCCCTCGAAAGGGGTCAATCCCGACGAGGTGGTCGCCGTGGGTGCCGCCATCCAAGGGGGCGTTCTGACGGGCGATGTCAAAGACGTTCTCTTGTTGGATGTGACGCCGCTCTCCTTGGGCATCGAAACCATGGGTGGGGTGTTCACCAAACTCATCGAGGCAAACACCACCATCCCCACCAAGAAATCCGAGGTGTTCTCCACCGCTTCTGACAACCAGCCTTCGGTGCAAATCAAGGTGCTCCAGGGGGAGCGCGCCATGGCACGGGACAACCGTCTGATCGGTGATTTCAACTTGGACAACATCCCGCCTGCACCACGCGGCGTTCCACAGATTGAAGTAACCTTTGACATCGATGCGAACGGAATCATCTCCGTCTCTGCGAAGGACAAGGCCACCGGCAAAGAACAAAAAACCCGCATCGAGGCCAGCAGCGGCTTGAGTGCCGAGGAAATCGAGCGGATGAAGGCTGATGCCCAGGCAAATGCCGACTCCGACCGACAGGCTCGGGAGCGGGCTGATGTTCTGAACCAAGCGGACGCCTTGCTCTTCCAAACGGAAAAGAACCTCAACGAATTTGGAGACAAGATTCCTGCTGAAAAGCGCTCAGCCATTGATGATGCCGTCTTGGCCCTGAAAACCGCCCACACGGCTCAGGATCTGGACGGTTGCAAAGCCGGCATGGAGCGCTTGAATGCAGCGTTCCAAGCGGCCAGCCAAGACATGTATGCCCAGGGAGGACCCCAGGACGGCCAGCCAGGTGCGGGGGCCGGAGCGGGCAACACCGCGGACACAGAGGTTACCGATGTAGATTTCGAAGAAGTCAAGTGACCTTTGATAGGATTGAGAAGGGCGAGCCATTGGTTCGCCCTTTTTTGTTTCTTCTTTTTCGTTTAGCCGGCAGAGTGATGGACCGATTGCAGAACTTTGGTTGCATTCCAGGTGGGTTGAACATCCACCGAATAGCCTTGTTCTCATGCCCATGCAGGTTCCCCGTTGGTCGTCTCTCCTGAATCGTCCCGCTGCTCCCAAGGCTTGGGCACGGTGGACGTTGGTGGCGATTGGTTGTGCCAGTGTGTTCTTTGCCTTTCGCCTTCAGCAGCTCCGCTTCGATTATGACTTCGAGCAGTTCTTCCCACAGGGCGATGATGAAACGGCGTTTTACCGCCAATTCCGGGATGCCTTCGGATCGGACAATGATTTCCTGCTGCTGGGCATCGATGTCCCGGATGGCATTTACCAACCAGAAAGTCTGGCCGCGATCGATCGCTGGGTGGCTGAATGGGAGGCCCTTCCCCATGTCACCGAGGTGGTCTCCCCGACCCGGATTCGCGAACCCATCGGAGCGGGCGGGTCTGTTTTCATGCGCCCGCTGCTGCGCTGGGAGGACGGATCACGCGCTGATCTCCTGCGCGACAGCGCTCGGGTCTCCCACCGCAGCGAGTACATCGGCACCCTGCTCTCCCCGGATGGGCGCGCCCTGTGCATCGTCTTGCAACACGACCAAGCGCTGTCCAAATCGGGTTGTGATTCGCTCGCTGCTGCCGCCCATGCATGGGTGGCATCCCAAGCGCAACCCGAACGG